>CAZEXI010000051.1:0-15900 GCA_964516805.1 uncultured Thermoplasmata archaeon | reverse complement strand
TGTAGGTAGTATAGTAGCTCTATACCTTCTCTTCAAAGGGATAGATGGCTTGAAATTAAGAGTTAATAATATGAAACCTAATTTCGTAAAAATCAAAAAATTCTTTAAAATAGGTGTCCCAGCATCTTTATCGAGGATTGCTGATTCAACTGGCTTTATTATATTGGTTGGATTGATTGCTGCTCTTCCTAGTGCAGAGAACGCTTTAGCTGCTTACACCATAGGTAATCGAATTATCAATATTGTTTTCTTGATCTTGGGTGGAATAGGAGTAGCTATAAGTACGATGGTTGGTCAGAGTTTAGGGGCAGATAAAGTTGATAGGGCTGTAGAGGTAACAAAGAAAGGAATTTTATTGATGGTTGGATTGATGATTATAGTATCTATATTTCAATACCTTTTAAGGAACGTACTTATAGGGATCTTTATACCGGGAAGCAAGGATGTAATAAAGATAGGAGCTGATTTTTTAGCTATCCTTGCTGTAGGTGGTCCGTTCTTTGCAATTTTTTCTGGAGTAGCAGCTGTTTTTGATGGGTCTGGACATACAACTCAGCAGATGGCATTGAGTCTTACTAGGCTATGGATACTAAGAATTCCATTGGTGTACATCTTAGCTTTTTATTTGGGATGGAACTACTTAGGCGCCTGGTGGGGTATGGTTATAAGTAATGTGATAGCAGCGATTTTTGCTTTTTTGCTATTTGAGAAAGGATTGTGGAAAGAAAAGATTATCGAAAAAACCCCTACAGACAAAATTTAAAGACTATACACCTAAAGACTAAAATAATAGACCATCAAAATATGGGGCAGATGAAGTATTATGTAGAATCTTATGGTTGCACCCTTAATCAGGGTGAAACAGAGATGATCGCTGAAACATATGACAAAAATGGTCACACCAGAGTAAACGATGCTTTAGAAGCAGATTTAGCTATCATTGGGACCTGTGTTGTAATCAAAAAAACAGAAGAAAGGATGAAAAGGCGTATAGATGAGCTAAAAAGCAAATGTTCAGAATTGATAGTGACTGGCTGTTTGACTACAACAGATAAAGCAGAGATAACTAATAGATGTCCAAACGCAGAGTTGATAAAGCCAGGTGATATGGAGATGACTAGAGCTCAAAGAGAATCTAACATTGGAGTCATACCGATATCTACTGGCTGTTTCGGTAACTGCACATATTGTATTACAAAACTAGCTAGAGGAGAACTAAAAAGTCGTTCAATCAATAAAATAAAGGAAAGGTTTAGGAGTTTATTGGAGAGATCAGTCAAGGAAATAAGATTATCGTGCCAGGATACAGCATCATACGGAATTGATATAGATTCGAGTTTACCAGAATTGTTGAACGAATTAGCATCGATTGATGGTAATTTTAGAATAAGAGTTGGGATGATGAATCCTGATACAGCCAACCCTATAGAAGACGAGATAATTCAAGCTTATAAAAATAAGAAGACCTATAATTTTCTGCATTTACCATTACAATCAGGTTCAGATGAAGTACTTAAGAGAATGAATCGAAAATATACAGTTTCTGAGTGGAAATCTATTGTGAATGATTTTAGAGAGGAAATACCTGATTTAACGTTATCTACAGATATCATAGTAGGTTTTCCAGGTGAAACTGAAGAGGATTTCAATAAAACTATACAGGTTTTAAAAAAATCAAAACCCGACATCGTTAATGTGACTAGATTCAGTCCTAGACCAGGAACTGAAGCCTGTGATATGAATGATAAGGTTCAGTCTTTAGAAAAGAAAAATAGATCTAAAAAATTAACAGATCTCAGATTCAAGATAAGCAGAGAAAACAATAATGAATACTTGGGAAGAAGGGAGAACATTTTAGTTCTTGAACAAGGAAAAGGTAACTCATTAAAAGGTAGGATGGATAACTACAAAGTCGTAGTTCTGAAGGATGCACCAAAAGATCTGATCGGGAAAAGAATAGAAGTTAAGATCACGGATTATGACGATGTTTACTTGGTAGGAGAAAAAATAGATTAAAGATACTTTTTTTCTTTACCTTTAATTAGACTGTAGAGAGTTTGATTATATGGAGTTTCTATATCAAATTTTTTGCCAATAAATACGATGGCTCCATTTATGCATTCTATTTCGGTTTTATGTTTGTTTTCTATATCTTGAAGCATACTTGATTTATTTTCTGAAGTCAGTTTTGCTATGTTTTCAGTTTCTTTAACCATATTTTCTTTAGGTAATTCTACTTCTCTTGTAGCTATTTTTGTGCTTTCTATACAAACGTTCTTTAGTAAATATCGTAAATTATCATTTTCGATCAAAGCGCCGTTTTTAAGACCTGTTAAAGCTGTGATTGGGTTGATAGCAGAATTAATAATCACCTTTTTCCAGATATGGCTGTAAATTTTTTCTGAGACAGAAACATCCAACCCAGATTCTTTTAAGATATCACTGACCTCATAGATTTTATTATCATTTTTATTACGATATCTACCGATAATAGTCTTTCCTTCGCCAGCGTGCATAACTTTGCCTTGTTCAATATAAGTTATCCCTATCCCAGTTGTACCGCCAATAACATTATCTTGTTTTACATAGTCTGAGATTATCTTCTCATTATCTAGTCCATTTTGTAAGGATAAAACCATACATGAATCCTGGATATAGGGACTTATTTCCTCTATAGCTTGTCTAGTATCATACGATTTAGTGCAGATTATTATCAATTCACGATCTTTGATTCTACTGTGATCTGTTGAAAATTTAATATCTACAATAATATTTGTCTTCCCGCTGATCTCAATTTGTGTTAAATCTTTTTCGTGTTTCCCGATCAAAATAACGTCATTATATTTGCTTAGAACACCGCCAAGAAAGGTCCCTAATGCACCGGAACCTATAATACCTATTTTCATATTTCTCACATATTGAAATTAAAAAAATAAAGGTTTTTTGTTTAACTATTTTCTAAGATATCGTCTACTTCACTTTCAAGAAGATCTAGTTGATGTTCTTCTAGCGTGGTTGGATTAACAGGAATCATCAATATCGAGTCGTTAATTGCAACCTGGTCTTTTATTGATTGTATTAAGTGTAGAACTGTTCTGAATTCGTTGTTTGTAATCAGATATTCCAATCCATTTAGTAATATTACTCCACCCTTTTCAGTCAAAAACTTCTCTAATTTCAAGCTGAATTTCTCTAAGTTCTTCGGTCTTATAACATCCTTTCTGTCTACATTGGATAACCATATCATTGAAACATTTTCAAGACCATATTTTTTCTTGACTTTTTCTGGATAATCTCTGGTCACACACAAGCCTTCCATCCCTGTGTCGATTATCTGTTTGAATAGTTTGAAAGAGTTGTCAGAATTTTTTTCTAAAGCGAGGTAAGTTGAGCTTTTCATGATTCCTTCAGGCATCTCTACTTCTTTGGATTCTACTTCAGTTTCTTCACCTTCAGTTTCCATGGTTGGACCTCTGTGGGGTTCTTTCATCTTGGCTCCTTTTTCTTCCACTGACACCTCTTCTTTTTCTACTTCTTCTCCAACATGGATAAGGTCTTCTTTTTCTTCTCTAACTACGTGAACAATTCTCCTTGCTAGACTTCTTTTAATATTTGGTATTTCTGATATATCTGCTGCGGATGCTCTTTCAAGAGCTTCTAGAGAGGTGTAACCTTTATCATACAGTTCTTCAGCTAATTCTTCATCCATGCCAGGTATAAGTTTGAATATCTCTAACACGTTACTTTTGTACAAAGGAGTCATTCCAAGATAAACTGATTCATCGTGTATGTCCCATTCTAGAACATATTCAGCATCTTCCATCTCTTCATCCTTTAAGTGAAGTTTTCTTATGTCCAATTCATTGTTTATCTTTTCTCTATTTCTTTCTACTGCTTGGATTACATCATCAGATCCATCGATGTAAACCTCGATCTCGTCATTTTCTTTTAACGTGAATTCTTGTTTCATGCTTTTTAATCTCAAAATTATCTCTTTGGCCATTTCTTCTTCCCAAACATCATCAGTTATTTCCAGATCTAAGTACACTTTAAATCCATTGAAATCCAATTCATGAAAACCTTCAGGAAGCTCAGTTTCAAATGTAACCATATCTGGGGTAATCTCAACTATCTGACCTTCAATACCAATTGTATATTCTCCGTTATCGATACCTATTCGTATCTCTTCAGGTGGTCTTTGTCTTAGCAATATAGCAATCCTACTTTCCCATTGTTGATAAGTTTGTCCGATTGCGTTTTTATTAGGTATAGCTTTGAGGTTCATTTCGTGCCACTCTTCTCCAGCCTCGACCAAATCAATATCTTTAATCTTGCTTTTATTGATGAGAAAATGAGCGAACTTAATTATAAGATCTGAATAGCCTTCTTCCTGACAATCCACGATAATCCTTTTTAATGGCCATTTGAGAGGAAGATCGGATTGTCTTTTATAATCGATTATTTGGTCCACTATATCCTTTATAATACTCATCTCATTCTCAACTTCTTCGTTTCGGAGAAGTTTGTTTGTAGTAGGCCATTTATTCATAAAGACTGACTCTTTATCTCCTTTAAGATCTTTATAGATCATTTCAGAGGTATGAGGGATCAGCGGTGTAGATAGTTTACAGATTGTTAAAAGTGTTTCATAAAGTACTTTCATCATCGATTGTTTATTTTTTTCTTCCTCATTTTTTATTCTAGCTCTCGAGACGCTTGTATACCATTGACCAATGTCTTTTATTACAAACTCTTCTAGTATTGAAATTGCTTTGTCGAATCTTGAATCTATTAATGAATTTTTCATCTCTTTTTTAACAGATTCTAATCTAGATAAAAGCCATTCATCTTCAGGTGGCATATATTGTTGTAAATATTCGAGAGTTACATCATTGGGTTCAAAATCATTATTTTTCATTTTATTGATGGTGTAATTATAAATGTTCCAGAAAACTCTAACAAGCTTTACAGGTTTGTTTAAATCATCTTCATTTATATTTCTATCGTCCCATGGTGGGTTATTCGATAAGAGTTTTAATCTTAAACTATCGTATCCTATCTCACTAAGTTTGTCAGAAGGAAATTTATCAAACTCAGTTTCTAAGTTTCCGTGGATGAACATACTTTCTACACTAATTTCATCGAATATCGGTTTTGATAAAGATATATTTGCCTTAAATAGGTCGGTATACTCCAAACTTGATTGAGAGAATAAAATTTTTCCTGGCCACCATGACTGATAACCATATTGATCTTGAGGATAGTTTAATTGAGCCCAAGGTGAAGCACTGCTTACAAAAAGTGGATTAAATACCTTCTTTATTCTATTCATTTTTCTACCACATTCTTCACACTCAATCTCTAAATCTTCTAAAAGGAGAGAATATGGATATTTTCTTTTATCATACTCAGATATATTAGAAAGATCAACCCTGTCTTCAGGTATAAATCGGTTACCACATTTACATTTCCATAATGGGACTGGTATTCCAATGTCACCTTCTCTAGATATGTCCCAATCATCCAATTGTAGGTTTTCTATATCTTCTTCTTTGAATTCTTTTTGTTTAGGTATCCAGTGAATTCTGTTGAAATCTCTTTTTATCTCTTCTTCTAAGTCAGATGATCTAAAGAACAATTCTTCTCTTGGCATGCTTAATAACTTATTTGAGCAGTACGAACAGTGCTTTACTTTACTATCTTCAACTATCCTAGAAAATAAGTTATCTTGTGACTCTAGATCGTTAAGTATCATCGAGTCACTGTTCGTTGCTGGGAAACCAGAATACTTAGTTTTTCTTAGATCAGAATCATATTTTCCAGTATATTCTACCGGGGTGTAAGGATCTATATTCTTTTTAAGGGCTATTTTCCAATGAACCTTATCGTGAGATGGTGTAAAGAAGAAAATACCAGTTCCTTTAGGTTCTATTTTCTCAGACGAAATTACTGTGTGTACATGTTCACCTTCTAGGTTTTTGTGATATGGTACCTTGTTCATAAGTGGGTACACATAATTCATATCTTCCAGTTTAGATCCATAAACGGAGTTAGTGATTTTATACTTTTCAATATTACCCTTTTCCATTACCTCTTCAACCTTTTCATCCAGAACGACAACTTGTTCGAATTTTCCGTCATTTTTGTATTTGACTACACTATACTCTTCGTTTGGGTTAACAATCAAAGATGGACTAGACGGGATTGTCCAACTGTTCGAAACTTCAACTAGTAAGTAGCGTTCTTTGTTTTCATCGATTGGTACTTTGATGATGGCCTTTTCCACTACATCTTCTTTTAGATCAATCTCCAAACTTGAGATAGGGATGTTACATTCTGGACACCAAAGCACTGGCTCTTTCCTTTTTTCTACTAAATTGTTCTCGTATATCTCTTTAAAAGTCCACCAGATGGAATCTAAGAACTCTTTATTATTGGTAGAATATATATCATCATCTATGTACCATAAACCATAATTGATTAACTCGTTTTTATTATTATTTTCTCTCTTATCTATTTGATCTATAATCGTTTCGATAGTCTTATCCATATCAGAAACATCATCAAATTCACCCATCTGCTTTTTCTGTAAAATGTGATTTTCGAGATCAAAATTAAGAGGATCTAAACCGAATGAAGATTTAACATTATAGTTTCTCATACTTTGAAATCTGGCCCAAACATCGCTGATTATATTTCTGTATATATCCTGCCATTTTGGTTCACCATCAATAAGATCTGGGTATCTGATCAAATAATAGTTTCTTCCCCCTCTTCTAGATTCTTTAACTTTTTTAGGTATATCATTTGATGACCAATACTGATTGGCTTCCGATTCGATCTTTGAAGGATTGAATTTTTCAGGTGATCCCATCTTATCTACCTTCCTTATTGGGTTACTATATTAAATTAATTTCCATTAAGTTTTGTTTAATTATGATATTTGTCGTGGTATATCCTAAACTTATATTGATTTCAATCCTATTTAATTTTTATGTAATATTTAATAAATAAAAAAAGATTATTTTGCTAGATATATGATTTAAAAGAAAGAGTTTAGTGAGAGTGTATGCTTTCACCGAATGTATTTTCTGCAGCCTCTTTTATTGCCTCGGAGTAAGTAGGATGAGGATGTATAATCTCTGCTAATTCCTCAGCAGTTAATTTTTCACCTAAAGCGACAGCTGCTTCCATGATAATATCAGTAGCTCCTGGGCATGCTAAATGAACTCCTATCAATTCACCGTCTTTATTAGTTATAACCTTAGCCAAACCCATCCTTTTTCCTGTTGATGATCCTCTACCAGTGGCAGATATAGGAAAATCACCTATATTGATGTCATCATATTCTTCCTTTGCTTCTTTTTCCGTCATACCTACACTCGCCAATTCTGGATGTGTGTAAACACCGGCTGGAACATCGTAATTTGAGAAACCTTCAGGATTGTTTCCTAGGATCTCATTAATGACTATCTCAGAGTGTTTAAAAGCAGAATGGGCCAGCATTGATTTACCTGTAACATCCCCTATAGCATATAGATCATCGAATTTTGTTTTCATTTTGTCATCTGTAATTATTTCATCGTTATCTCCTATTATGTCCAAATCTGTTTCTGGAGGTGTAGGTTTCCTACCTACTGATAATAATACCTTATCCACTTCGATCTCTTTTTCAGTTTCTCCTTCTATTTTGGCTTTAATCGTTCCAGTTTGTTCAAGGTCAGTCACTTTAGATTCTGTATATATATTGATTCTTTTTCTTTTCATCATCTTTTGAGCTACGTCTTGTAGGTCTGTATCCATGTTCGGAATAAGACTATCCAATAATTCAACGATTGTAACTTTCGCCCCTAAGGAAGAATATATGAATGCCATCTCTAGACCTATGTACCCGCCTCCAATAACAAGTATTGAATCGGGTACCTCTTTAAGATTTAACGCACCTTTACTTGAAAGAACATTTTCCTCATCGAATTCGATATTCGGAAGTGAGATGGGTTTCGATCCAGTAGCAACTATTACATAATCTGCTTCTAAAACTTCACCATCTGATAATTCCACTTTATTAGACTCGACAAGCGATGCCTCGTCCTTTATAACTTTAATATCGTTTTCCTCGAAAAGTTGTTCTATACCTTTTCGAGACATCTTTACTGCTCTATCTTTTTTAGACATCACTCTTTTAAAATCTATATCTTGGATATCTGCAGATATACCGTCTCTTTTGGCTCCTTTAATATCATCTATTTTCTCAGCAATAGATAACAATGCCTTTGATGGTATACAACCTCTGTTTGTACAAACCCCTCCAATATCGCCCTTTTCTATCACCGTAACATCTAGACCATTTTTTGCTCCCATCACAGCTGCGTGATATCCTCCTGGTCCACTACCTATAACTATTATTTTTTCACTCATGATATCACCTTTTAGCATTGACTCATCATTAATAAATATTGTTTTGCAAAAAAATGTAAATACCGCGCATTCAAGAAATATAATTTTCGTCCAGATAAATATCTTAATTCTATATAGTTATAGATTTTGTTCTTAAAAACTTATTTTATCGTATCTTTGGACCATGTTTTTTAGATAATTTTTAATCTAAATATATCTTTTTAAGAGGGAAAAAATTTATTTCTTTTCAACCTATTTACCATTTGCGTGAAATATATGAGTAACGACCATAACATGTATGATTATGAAAAGGTTAGAGAAGAGTTCGAATGGGATGTTCCAGAATATTATAATTTTGGATTTGATGAAATCGATGAAAGAGCTAAAGAATATCCCGATAAAACAGCGTTGATATCTATTGATAATTCTGGAGAAAATGCTCAACGACATACATTCCAGGATTTAAAAGAACTCTCGAATAAGTTTGCTAATGTTCTAAGAGATATGGGTCTTGAAAAAGGAGATAGGGCGATGGTTCTTATACACCGAATTCCAGAATGGTATGTTGCCCTTCTAGGTATGATGAAGTTAGGGGTTATTCCGATTCCAACACCTAATTTATCTACTCCTAAAGATATCGAATACAGGGTTGATCGATCAGAAGCGAGTACGATAGTAACGGACTTCTCTAACCATGAAAAAGTTGAGAAAGTAAGAGATGATTTAGAATCACTTGATAATTTTATTTTAGTAGACGGTGAAAAAGAAGGATGGAAAAGTTATGAAGATCTGATGGAGAAAGCATCGGATTCACTAGATCAAGAGGAGATAGAAAAAACAAAAAGTGATGATCCGTTGTTGATTTATTTCACCTCTGGAACGACTTCCTATCCGAAGATGGTATTACATACACATTCTTATCCGATAGGTCACACTGTTACAGCAAAGTTTGTTCAAGATCTAAAACCAGATGATACTAATTGGACTATAGCTGATAATGGCTGGGCAAAAACTGCCTGGGGAAAATTATTTGGTCAATGGATAGTCGGGGCCACTGTTGTACAACAGAATATAACTGGAAAATTTGACCCTAAAAAAACCCTTAAGATCTTACAAGACTATGATATCACTACATTCTGCGTGCCTCCTACAATTTATAAGATGATGATAAACGAAGATGTTGAGAGTTTTGATCTGAGCTCATTGAGACACTGCTTAAGTGCCGGTGAACCGCTAAATCCAGATGTGATAGACAAGTGGGAAGAATATACTGGCTTAAGAATATACGATTATTATGGTCAAACAGAAAGCGTTGCATTGGTGGCTAATTATCCAACGATGCCTATCAAGATCGGTTCTATGGGAAAGCCAACACCTGGTCATGAGGTAGATATAATTGATGATAATGGAGAAAAAGTACCTGTAGGTGAAGAAGGTCATATAGCAGTCAAAGTGAAACCTGAAAGACCTCCTGGAATTTTTAAGGAGTACTGGAAAGATGAAGACAAAACCTCACAAGTATTCTTCAAGGAATGGTATTACACAGGGGACAGAGCCTATAAAGATGAAGATGGATACTTCTGGTTTGTAGGCAGAGCAGATGATGTGATAAAAGCATCTGGTTACAGGATAGGTCCTTTTGAAGTTGAAAGTGCGTTACAGGAGCATGAATCAGTACAAGAAAATGCTGTAATAGGTGCACCACATGAAGTCAGAGGCAAGATAGTCAAGGCATATGTAATTCTAAACGAAGGCTTTGAACCAAGTGATGAATTAAAGAAGGAATTACAGGATTATGTGAAGGAAGTAACAGCACCATACAAATATCCAAGAGAGATAGACTTTGTAGATGAGCTTCCAAAAACTATTTCCGGAAAGATAAGAAGAACAGAATTGAGAGACAAGGCTGAGGATGAATATCTTAAGACACACGATAGTTTACCATATTAATTAAACCCCTTTCTCTTTTTTTGCTATTTAATCGAAAAGTTTAAGGTTGGATTGTAAATCCTTTATCGATATTATGGATAACCTTAAAATCGAGGATCTCTCGGAGTATACTTTTTTATCAGATCTAGAGTATTCACCCAATGGAAACAGTATATGTTACGTAGTTCATGAATCAGACATCGAAGAAAATGAATACAAATCTAATCTTTGGATATACGACCTTGAGAAAGAAGAAAATTATCAACTTACGAATGGTAACAAAGATAAGAAATTTGCATGGTTGAACGATGAAGAAATCCTTTTCATATCAGGTAGAGATATGGGTGTTGAAAAAGAAGAAGATGAAAAAGATAAAGAAAAAAAAGAAACTAAGCTCTTCCTTATCAATATAAACGGTGGGGAAGCTAAGCACATCGATACTATCAAAAAACAGATAACGGGTATGGAGTTATCTGATAAGGGACTTATTTTTTCTGTTCGTGAAAAGATAGAGGATGAAGGTACTGAAGATGAACAAGACGAAGAAAAAGAAGATGAAGAAGACAAATACGAAATCGAGGAAGGCAAAGATTATCACGAACTAGATGAGATCCCTTACTGGGCTGACGGAGAAGGTTTCGCTAACAAAAAAAGAAACCATCTTTACACTTACTCTTTGGAGGATAATGAGCTTGAACTTATAGTCGGTGGTCCCAAAACTGTGATGCATTTTGATGTAAAAGATGACAAGATCACAATGAACGTTAATGAATACACTGATAAGATGGGATTGACTACAGATATTTATTACTATGATTTAGAAAAGAATAGAAATAAGAAGTTAACAGAGAGTGAATTGAGAATAGCAAAGACCTTCTTTTTAGAAGATAAGATAATTTTTGAAGGTACTGACATGGAAGAGATGGGTATCAATACTAATACAGAGATCTATGCGTATGATTTATCTGATGAATCATACGAGAAGGTAACAGACATGGATAAGACCATCGGAAACATAATCTTGACAGATATTCAGTATGGAGCAGGATATCAAGGAAGGATAGAAGATGACTACTATTATTTCATAGCTACAGAGAAATATAACTCACATCTTCATAGATTCTCTTTTGAAGATGGTGTAGAAAATGTATTAGACCTTGATGGTTCGATTGACTTATTTGATATCTCAGACGATAAAGTGGCATATGTAGGTCTTAGAGGTTTACGCCCTCAGGAAGTCTATACATACGAAGATGGAGAAGAAACAAGATTGACTGATTTCAACGATATGAATATAAAATTGTCAGAGCCAGAACACTTCACATTAGAATCAAATGGAAAAGAGATCGATGCATGGATGCTGAAACCGGTTGATTTCGATGAAAATGAAAATTATCCTACAATACTTGAAATACATGGCGGACCAAAATGTGCTTATGGAAATGTCCATTTTCATGAAATGCAGTTACTGGCAAATAATGGATATGCTGTAGTCTTTTCCAATCCTTTAGGAAGTGCAGGATACGGTAATGATTTCGCTAATATCTTAGACGAGTATGGACATGAGGACTTTGAAGATCTCATGAAGGTGATGGATGAAGCTTTAGACCGGTATGATTTTATCGATGATAATAGACTAGGGGTAACTGGAGGATCATACGGTGGATTTATGACCAATTGGATCATAGGCCATACAGACAGGTTCAGTGCAGCTGTTTCATTCAGAAGTATAGCTAACTGGATCTCAAAATTCGGGATAACAGATATAGGTTATTATTTCGTAGAAGATCAGATCCAAGGAAATCCATGGGAAGACTTTGAAAAACTTTGGAAACGTTCACCGATGAAGTATGCTGACCAAGTCGAAACGCCAACTATGTTAGTACATTCGAGACAGGACTTGAGATGTTGGGAAGCAGAAGCATTCCAGATGTTCACCTCCCTGAAATATCATGGAGTAGATAGTAAACTAGTCTTGTTCGAAGAGAATAGCCATGGACTATCTAGAGAGGGCAATCCAAAGCATAGGATGAAAAGATTAGAAAAGCAGTTGGAGTGGTTTGATAAATATCTAAAGTAAGTTAATGATCTATAAACAAACTCCCTGAACCCTCATTTTTTTTATCTTTTTTATTTACTTCTGTACCTTCATTTTCTTCTTTTTCTGATTCTTCATCCTCTTCTAAATTATCGTCTTCTTTTTCTTCTTTTGAATTCTCGTCCTCTAAAATAATATCTTTAATCGATATATCTCTTTCATTATCCTCTTCTTTTTTATATTCTGAGTTTTCTTGATCTGATGACTCTTCTTGTTTCGTTTTTGCTTCTTTTTCTTCCTCTGTAATCTCTTCTTCAACTTCTTTTACATCATCAGGTTTGGGTTCTATCCACCTTACTAGTTCTTCTACTGCTTTTTTAGTGGGTGAATGTGAATCATCGTCAGGATGTCCGATAGTCATCAAAACAAAAGGTTCAAATTGGCTAGGTATTTCTATTATTTCTTTCAATTTATCCAAGTTGAATGATCCGATCCAACATGTACCTAATCCTAATTCTACCGCTTCTAAAGATAAATGATCAAGACTGATAGCTAGATCTATTTCAGACCACTTCGTATCTTCAACTAAGCCAATAATAACAGCACCTGCATCTTCTATGAACATCTGTCCTTGACAGACTCCTACTAACTCTTTTTTGGTTTCAAAATCAGTTACTACAATTATCTGCCATGGTTGTAGATTTTTTGCAGAAGGGGCCATTCTAGCTGATTGAAGTAGCTTGTTTAAATCTTCATCTGAGATTTCTTCACCTGTATATCCCCTGACACTTTTACGTTCCTTGATGGCCTGAAATACGTCCATTATATCAGATGGTTATTTAGAAGATAAGTTTAAAATTTTCTATCTTTTACAAAAAAAAGTTAAAATGAAAAACAAAAGGGAAAAAGGTTTTGTTTTATTCTTCTGTATCGTGGTTATCAAGCGGCCAGAATTTGTATCCATAGTATATGATACCTTCTGGACTTTCTTCACCTAGTTTTCTAAGTGATACTTCGACTTCCATACCCTCTTCGATATCGTCAAAGTCGGTATCAACAAGATGTCCTGTCAATCTAACACCTTCGTCCATCTCTACTATAGCGATGATGTAAGGTGAGATCATCTTAAATTCTGGATGAGGTTCGTGAACTTTAGTATAAGTAACTACTTCGCCAGTACCTTCTAATTCTCTCTCTTTCATCTTTCCATAGCTTTCTCTTCTGCATTCTGGACAGACATCTCTTGGAGGGAAGTATACGTTTCCGCAGTTTTCACATTCTGAGCCAATCCCTTTGTACCTTTGTCTTATCTCTCTCCAGTATCTAGGTATCGTCATTCGGACCACCTCTCAAAGATGTGAACAACAGCACTTCCACCGGTTCCGCCTATATTCTGAGTTAAACCATATTTTGCATCCTTAACCTGTCTGTCTCCAGCATCATCTCTCAACTGATGAACCGCTTCAACTGCTTGATTTATACCGGTAGCACCTATAGGTTGACCTTTTGCTTTGAATCCACCAGAGGTGTTCACTGATACCTTTGAATTCAGAGCAGTGTCTCCTCTTTCTGTAGCTGGTCCACCTTCACCTTTCTCAAAGAATCCTAGATCCTCTATCGAAATTATCTCTGTGATAGTGAAGTTGTCATGAACCTCTGCAAAGTCGATATCTTCTGGGCCTATCTCTGCTCTTTGATAAGCTCTTTCAGCAGCCTGTTTAGTAGCTTTCATGGTTCCAATATCCTCACGATCGTGTATTGCTATCTTGTCTCCACCTTGTCCTACTCCTGCTATCTTTACAGGTTTTCCATCAAAACTATCGACAAGCTCTGCAGGAGCGAGTACGACCGCTGCAGCACCGTCTGAAAGCGGAGCACAATCGAACATACCTAATGGGTCAGATACCATCGGTGCGTTCTTTACGAAACCTTTTGAAGTCTCTCGAGGATACTGGGCGTTAGGATTCTTGGCTGCATTCGCGTGATTTTTAACAGCTACTTCAGCTAATTGGTCCTTTGTAGTTCCGTATTTATTCATATGATATCTAGCCATCATAGCGTACAAAGATTCGAAAGTAGCTCCAAATGCAGTCTCCCACTCTTGATCTGCTGTGGATGAAAGGATTTTCTTAGCTTCTTCATCCCCAACGTCGGTCATCTTTTCTGCTCCACCGACGACTACAATATCGTCAAGGCCAGATGCAACTGCTTTGAAACCCTCTGCAAGAGCCATGCCTCCAGAAGCACCACCGGATTCTATCCTTATAGATGGAACTTCGTGTAAACCGGCATAATCAGCTATCATGGGTGCGACGTGTTCTTGGTTTATCAGTTTACCAGCAGACATGTTACCAATATACATCCTGTCTATCTCTTCACCAGACACACCAGAATCATTGATAGCTTTGATACCAGCTTCTAATCCTAATTCTCTTAATGATTGATCCCATAATTCGCCTATTTTAGTTTCGCCTATACCTATAATTGCAACGTCTCTCAAATTACCATCCTCCTTCTATTTTCTCTCTGTATTTTGCATATACTGAATACGAAATAAATTCTTCATTTGAAATCACGTCTTGCACAAGTGGAACATCGTCGTTCCTGACATTTTCGATATTTTCTGTAACTGTGATATCAAATCCATCAGAACCTGCCCCAGAACCATATGAACATACAAGTATTCTATCGCCTGGTTCAGATTGGTCAAGTGTTGCAGCAAGACCTAATGGCACTGCCCCAGAATATGTATTTCCTATCCTAGTTACTAGTAAACCTGGTTCTATTTTTTCTTTTGGAAAACCAAGTTTTTTAGCTGCTTTTTGTGGGAATTTTCCGTTCGGTTGATGGAATACAGCATAATCATAATCTTCAGGTTCGGTATCAGCCATATCCATCATCTTTTTTGTACATTCAGTTATATGTTTGAAGTATGCTGGTTTTCCAGTAAATCTACCACCATGCTGTGGATATTTTTGTCCCTCTCGCCTCCAGAAATCTGGGGTATCTGTAGTATAAGAACAAGTTTCATTTAATTTAGCTACTAGATTTTCATTTCCTATTATATACGCAGCTCCTCCTGCAGCAGCTGAATACTCTAGTGCATCTCCTGGTGCACCCTGAGATGTATCTGCACCAATTGCTATACCATTTTTGATCATACCTGAACTAACAAGGCCCATACAGTTTTGGAAAGCTGCAGTTCCTGCTTTACAAGCGAATTCATAATCCGCTGCAGTCATATGTGGTGTAGCAGCTATAGCTGCACCTACTATCGTGGCTGTAGGTTTTACAGCATAAGGATGGGATTCTGAACCTACATAAATAGCATCTACGTCCTCACCTATTATTCCTGCTCTCTCCATAGCCCATCTTGCTGCCTGGGTTGAGATAGTGATAACATCTTCATCAGGTGAAGGTACAGATTTACTCTGAATCCGTAGACCTTTACCCATCATCTCACCATCTTTACCCCAAACTTGTCCTATCTCTTTGGGCGTGATCCTGTATTTTGGTACGTATCCTGCATACCCTTT
>CAZEXI010000050.1:0-15999 GCA_964516805.1 uncultured Thermoplasmata archaeon | reverse complement strand
ATGATAAATTAATTTGTTTATAAATTATTTAAAGTGATATTTTCACTGTTAATAGTTAGGAAACCAATAAATATAGTTACTGATGTTGAATCATCACTTATGACTAAAAGTGACTTTAATTGCAGGATGTGCGGAGAATGTTGTCATTTTGAAATCCCCTTAACAATCCTTGATATACACAGGATTGCTAAACATCTAAATCTAACAAATAAAGAAGCATTTTTAAAAATAGTTCAAGACGAGCCTTCAAAAAAATCCAATTTATTCAAAATCAAGAAGAAAGAAGATAGATCTTGCATATTTTTAAATGAAAATAACAAATGTAACATTCACGATTCTAGACCAAATGTATGTGAATTTTACTTTTGTGATCTTAACGATAAAGACGAAATGATTTCTTGGACCAGTAAATATATTCAAACTGAAAGTAAATCTAAACTTTGGGAACAAAGTATAGCAATCCAGATCACAAATGTTTACATAAAAAAACACAGTATAGAATTTGATAAAGAAGATTTTGAGAAGGCATTAAAATCTATAAAAAAGAATATCAAAACTAAACCTGAAGAAAAGATAAAACTAGGAAATATACCCGGTGGAAATCCCTGCGGCATTATTTACGATTGTTCTGAATGTAAATATGAACAGGGTAAAATGGCTGACGAAACCATCGTAACACTTTCAGATGTGAAGAGAATCAAAGAAAGTATGGGCATATCTTATGAAAAATTCTTTAACGAATATATCTCTAACAATAAAAGTTCTGATGGATATTTGATGCTGAAAAGGAATAATAATTGTATATTCTTTGATGAAGAAAATCATTGTTCAATAGAAGACACAAGACCCATGCATTGTAGATTCACACCTTGTCCTGCAAAGGTAGATGAAAATCTAAAGAGTTGTCTTTATCTGGGTTCAGGCACAGTAGATGAACAATTCGAACATCAGATGAGTTTATCGGTTACTAGAGACTATGTAAGAGAAGCAGGAACAGAATATGATAAAAAATTATTTGATAAACATTACAATAATATCAATAAACTAGTAATGGATGAAACAAAATTGAGAGAATTTTGTGAAAAAATATCCCCTTATAGGTACGTAGATGATACAAAATGTCTTGAATATAAATGAATGATTTTAGAGGGATTAACCCTCCGAAATGGTTTTTATTAATCTTACTCTGTTCTATACTGTCTCACGATATCTGACAAATTATTAGCTAGGTTAGATAACTGCTGTGCTGAACTGGACAACTCTTCTACAGAAGCAGTCTGCTCTTCCGCTGCAGCAGCTGAAGATTCAGCTTCAGTAGAATTCTTATCAGCTATCTCAGCAATATTCTCTATCTTTTCCGATGCCTCCTGTAATTCCTCAGCAACCTCATCTACAGCTGATGAAATATCTTGTATATTCGTTGAAACTGTGTCTGTAGCCTCTCCGATCTGTTCTAATGATTGTAAATTCTTTTCGGTTACCTCATCGACTTCATCAGATTTATCTGTAACATCTTTTACACCTTCTACAACATCTGATGCATTTATCTGGGTCTCTTCGATTATCTTCTTTATGTTCTCTGTTTCTTCCTGGGTCTCTTCAGCTAATTCTCTTACTGAATCAGCTACCACTGCGAATCCCTTGCCATGTTCTCCCGCTCTCGCTGCTTCAATGGCTGCGTTCAAGGCAAGTAGATTGGTCTGCTCTGCTATGCCTGATATGGTCTCTATAACTTCTCCTATTTCATCTGATTGTTCATCCAATTCAAATGCCTTCTCTCGTGTAGTTTCAAGCCTTGATTGTAATTCTTCTACCAACTGTGATACTTCTTTAGCATATTCTTTACCTTCATCAGTTTGTGCTGCTACTTCTTCCGCAGAAGCTGCAATATCCTCAGCAGACGCTGATGTTTCTTCCATATTTGCAGCAGAATCTTCTATCCTTTGAGTCATCTCTTCAGACATCTTCGCCTGTCTTGTAGTCCCTTCCGATATACTCTGCACAGAATCGGAAACATTCTCGGCAGTCGAATTCAATTCTTCTGAAGAAGCAGCTATCGATTCTGCTGCATTATCTACTTCCTCGGAAGCACTTCTTAAATCGTTTATGTTTTCCTTAGTAGCTTCAATGCTTGAATTTACAGCTTCACCAATTTCTGCATACTCACCTTCAAGTTGAGTTTTATCAACACTCTTGCTCAGGTCTCCTTCTGCCAGTGCTGACATCACGTCTTTGATCTGATTCATAGAATATTTTATCGAGTCTATGCTCTGATCAACCGCTTCCGCCATCTCCTTGTAGTCACCTTGCATATCATCAGATCTAATATCCACGTTTAAATCACCTACAGCAAGAGAGTCCATCACTTCTTTGATCGTACTGATAGATTCTTGGACTGCATCCATACTTCTATTGACCGTTTCTCCCATCTCTTTATAATCACCTTTCATATTTCCAGTATCAATATTTGCTTCAAGTTCACCTTTTGCCAATGAATTCATCACGTCATTTATTAAAGTCAAAGAATCATTCACTGCTATCATACTTTTATTCACTGATTGTGCTATATCTCTATAATCTCCTTCAAATTTATCTGAATTTATATTTTTATCTAAATTACCTTCTTCCAATTCTTTCAATGTATCTCCGATAGCTTCAAAGACTTCCTTTATTCCTCTTATACTGTTGTTTATTGTCTGAGCTATTTCTCTGTAGTCTCCTTCAAATTCTGTTGAATCAATCTCTTTATCAAGATTTCCTTTCTCTACTTCCTCAAGAGTAGTAGATACTGCACCAAACGCATCAGTAATATTTTCTATACTGTTATTGACTGATCTACCTATTTCTTTGTAGTCACCTTCAAATCTATTCGTATCTATTCTTTTATCTAGATTTCCTTCTTCTAACTCTTTCAATGAGTCCTCTATCGCACTAAATGCGTTGTTTATATCATCTATACTCGCATTGATAGACCTTGCAAGATCTTTATAATCACCTTTCTTACCTCTAGTTTCAACTTTCGAATTTAGATCTCCTTTTGAAAGGGAGTCAAATGTGGCATTTATATCATCGATACTTTCCTGCATACTGTCTAGTGTTTGCTTTAAAGATTCTGACATCTTTCCAACTTCATCATTGGTATCTACTGAAGAACGAATACTCAAATCACCAGTTTCTGCTATCTTTTCTAAATCATCTGTTATATCCTGTATTGGATCAGAAACTCTTCTGGTGATGAAGAATGCAACTCCTAAAAGAGCTATCAAAGCTATAACACTGATAGTCAATAAACTATTCCTTAAATTATGTACTCCTGATAACGCTTCATCTACTGGAGCAACCGTAGCTACTGAAAATTGACCAGTCTTAACAGGTTCATAATAGACATTTACTTTTTTATCACTCACTGGGTCCTTCATCTTAAAACTACCGCCTTTTCCATCATTAACGTTCTCTGACATCTTTTCAAAATCACTTATACCTTCTTCTGAAGCAATTTCATCAAGGGTCTTATTACCAGTCCAATCCTCTTTTGGATATGAAACAAATTTTCCATTGTTACTAACTACAAATGCATATCCTGAGTCTAATATTGATACTTGATCCATCTCATTTTGTATGAAATTTAAAGACACATCTATACCTGCTATACCTATTGCTTCTCCATCCCTCATTATAGGATTAATGAAGCTTATCATTAATTGTCCTTGATACTCAAAAGGATTTCTTATAATCCCCTTTTCAGTTTCAATCGGTTCAGTATACCAACTATAAGTACTCAAAGGATTATAATCTCCAAGTGCGTACTCACTAAGGGAATCTCCAAATCTGTTCCAATATGGAGCAAATCTACCATTTGGATTAGTGTGTTTATACTCAGAAGAAACATTTTTATAATGTTCAGTTTTGCCATCAAAAGCATCAGGTTCATAAGCAACGTAAACTCCAAGAACATCCGGATTTCGTTTTGCTGTATTCTCAAGCATTTCATTCACTTCGGACCGGCTCGCGTTCATTTTGTTATACTTCTCCATCATAGATGTCAATGTATCTGCTAATTGCTTATCTTTGGCCATTGTCGAGTTGAACTCATTGGATAGTGAAAGAGCTTTATTGGTCATCCTTTTATCCGTAGCTTCAGTGAACTGATCTGTTGTCTGGGTAACAGTTAGATACGTCATCGATGACAGTACTATTATCGCTGTAATACCAATGGTGATCAGTAATTTTTTCTTTATCGAGTCTGTTATATTTAGGAAATCCATTAGTTATCCCTCATTTTACTTTTTAAATTAACTAACCATCTAAGTTATAAATTTTTATAGAAAATATCAAAATTACAATAATGGAATATTATTATTTTAAGGGGTTATGTATCACTCTACATACCACTGATTAATTCAGATTAAATAATAATTTAAAACAACCTGATAAATATGTGTAAAAATTATATAGGGTTTATTTTACTATTCGAAATGCTATGAAGTTAACCAATAATTCAAAAAAGGTATTTTACAGTCTAATGAAGTATCCAGAATCGACCAATAAAGAGTTAGCTAACAGATTAAACTTACATGAATCAACAATATCTAAAATATGTAAAAATTTTAGAAAAAGCGATATATTAAGGAAAACATATTTAATAAATTTGCCTGGATTAGATGAGGGAGAGATAATATTCTCAAATGGCAAATTCAAAACAAAATACGACAGCAGTAGAAAAGAAAACATCATGTCTGATATAATGGGTTCTGGTATTCCATTTTTAAGAGCATTTGATGATGTATATTGGGGTTTTATGGGTTTCCGAAATAATGGTTTCTCTGAAGATAATGACAAAAATAGTGATTTTAAAGACCATATATATGATTTAAATAAATATGAATTTGAATGCGATAAAATCAATGCTCATAGATTCTTCAATTACTTACCAATTGTTAAAAAAACTTTAGACAAAGATGATGAAATAGAACCTAAAGACAATGAACTGAAAAAAAATTGGTCAATCGATGAATTAAGAGACGTGGAAAAAAACGTAATAGAATCTTTAATTAAATATCCTAACGATTCTGACTTCAGGCGTTCTAGAAGGCTCAGTATATCTAACCCTACTTTTACAAAGATAAGACGTGATTTAATCGATAGACAAATTATTCTACCTAGATATGTACCAAGTTTGATCGAATTTGATTTCAGTTTGATCGGTTCTTTCAGAATCAATTTACCAAACAATATAAACGACGTTTCACAGTTAGAAAATATCTGTAAATTAAATAACCATATAGTGAGTTTGAGTAATAATCACCAAGTGATGATGGTATCTATATTCAAAAATTTAAAAGATTTGACAAATTTACTTTATCAAGGTAGCGAGTTACTCAAAAAACTAGACATCCCATATAATAATGTTAATTTCAATTATGTTATCTACGACTCACCTAACTTCAAAAAGAATTTCGAAGAAAAAAAGTTATTGAATATGTTTTGAATATTTAACTTTCTATATCGTATTTCCTGACGATCCCTGATAAATTAGAGGCTAACCTAGATAGTTGTTGGGCTGAACCGGATAACTCTTCTACTGAAGCTGTTTGTTCTTCAGCAGCTGCTGCTGAAGATTCTGCCTCAGAAGAATTTTGATCTGCTATCTCAGCCACTGATTGTACTTCTTGAGATGCTCTTTGTAGATCATCAGCTAGCTCGTCTGCCGCTGAAGAAATCTCCTGTATCGATGAAGAAACAGTATCTATTGATCCATCTATTTCTTCCAATGTATCAAGATTTTGTTTGGTAGCTTCATCCACTTTCTGTGACATCTTATTTACTTCTATCACTCCATCAACCACATCAGAAGCGTTTATCTGTGTTTCCTCAATTATCTCTTTGATATTCTCAGTTTCATTTTGCGTCTCCTCTGCAAGCTCTCTAACAGAATCAGCAACCACTGCAAATCCTTTACCGTGTTCACCTGCTCTAGCAGCTTCAATAGCTGCGTTTAATGCAAGTAGATTAGTCTGCTCCGCTATACCAGAGATAGTTTCTATTACCTCACCAATTTCATCTGACTGCTCATCTAACTCAAATGCTTTATCAGCTGTATTTGTCAACTTATCTTGTAAATCTTCGACCATCTCTGATGCCTCAGCGGCATACTCTTTGCCCTGTTCTGTCCTTGTTGATACTTCCTGAGCAGATTCAGCTATATTTTCAGTAGAAGCTGAAGTTTCTTCCATATTCGCTGCTCCGCTTTCAATCTTCTGACTAAGCTGTTCAGTCATCCTAGATTGCTCTGAATTCCCTCTAGATATATTTTGTATCGTATCCGATACATTTTCAGCACTAGCGTTTACTTCTTCTGAGGTAGCAGCTATTGTCTCAGCAGCATCATCTACGTCTTCCGCCGCTTCCTTCATCTGGTCGATATCTTCTCTAAGATTATAGATTGCTTTATTTAGCGATTCACAAATTCCCGCATATGATCCCTGTAAACCGGTGGTATCAATATCTTCATCTAGTTTATTCTCACTGAGATTATTACTTATCCGTGATATCTTAGAAACTATATCTTCCATGTATTTAGTGGTATTATTGACTGATCTTGCTAATTCTTTGTACTCTCCTTTCATCTTTTCAGAATCTATATTTACATCTAGATCTCCTTTCTCCATCCCTTTTAATATGGAATGTATTTCACTTATTGAATGTTCCATGCTGTTGATAGAATCATTTACAGCTAATCCGATCTTTTTGTATTCTCCTTCAAGTCCTTCTACATCTACACTTGTATTTAACTTACCCTCAGATAATTTTTCCATGGCAAATGCAATATTGTTCATCGATCTTTCTACAGCAGAAATACTTTTGTTAACTGATTCACCCATTTTCTTATAACTACCTGATAAGTTTTTAGTATCCATATTAGTGTCAAAATCACCTTCTGCCAATTTCTCCATTATATTGTTCATTTCCTGCATATAACTAGCTATCGAATTAATCGATTCATTTACTGCTTGACCTATCTTCCTATACTCTCCATCCAATTGATCAACACTTACTTTAGTATCAAATCTTCCTTCAGATAAATTGCTCATAACTTTATTTATCTCAGAAAGAGACGTATTGATAGCTTCAATACTATTGTTAACTGATTTTCCCATTACCTCGTACTCACCTTCTAATTCTTCAGTATCAATCCTTGACTTAAGTTTACCTTCACCAACTTCTTTCATAACACCTTTGATTTGATTTAACGACTTTTCTATTCCTTCTATGCTTTCATTTATAGTGTGTGCCATAGTTTTGTAATCACCTTGTAAATCACCAGCTTTCATCCTCTTATTCAGGTTTCCACTAGACAAATGCTTGAACGTATTCTGTATCCTATCCATATTTTTTGAAAAGTCCCTCTCCATCTTCTTAAAAGAATCTACTAATTCTCCAACTTCGTCATCACCAGCTTTTACTTTGATTTCACTATTGAAGTCACCTTGGGCTACCTTTTTCGAGTTATCAGTTAGATCACTTAATGGCCCAGTAATATACTTCTTAAGATAAAGAGTCAAAGCCACTGCTATTCCAACATTTATAAACAAAACTATTCCAAGCCTAGTCAACTGTCCTAATTGAGATAGTAGTGAGCCAAAATAGTAGAATGAACCAGCGGTCAAAAATAATATCGCTGTAAATTTGAAAATTATGCTTTTTCTGAAAATAATGTACCAAATGCCTATAAACAATGCTAAATATATAATGTCCGCAACCAACATTGAGATGTAAAAATCCATGTTTAGAACCTCTCAAAATTTTTTGTTTATTGCCGTAGGTGTTTATCATTATAAGTTTCTTTCGATTCTTTACTAAAATATAGCCACATGTAAAAATATCAATATAAATAAGAAAGGGGTTTTTTAAGATCTTTTTTATTGTTTTTTATCTTAATTTGCTTTTTAGTTCACTGATGATCTGTTGATGTTTAGAGCTATCTGCTATCGCCGATTTCACTGATTCTTCAATCAACTTGTCTAAATCACTGCCGGATACATCGTCTCCTGATAACCCCAGTTTTTTCATCTGCTTTTTAACTACGATCTTACCCATAGGTCCAGCCTTGGACGTTATTTCTTTCTTTAACTGGGATACATTTCCTGCCATTTTTCTCACGCAGCCTTTATTACATTTCCTCTTCAAGTTGTTCCATAGCTATCTTGAGGCTGTTTATCATCCTGTTGAATGATTCAGCTAATTCTCCGATCTCATCATGTGCCTCAACTTCTACTGCTAGATCCATCTCACCTTGACTTACTCTGTCAGCAATATCAGTCAATTCCTTGATAGGTGAAACGATCCTATCTGCAATAACATACGCTGAACCAGCTACCAAAGCGAAGATTACAACCACTGTTATTAATACAGTTGTTCTCAATTGGCTGACTGAATCTTCCATATTATTTTCTTGTTCATTTGTATAATCATTTATAGTATCTTCTTGGTTGCTAATAGAACTCTGTATCGTATTTTCCTGATTATTTATGGATTCAGTAATGCTATCCTGTGTTGAATCCTTTTTATTTTCCATCTGTGTTCTAATTTCACTGGTTGAACTTGATATAGTACTCTCAAGTGAACTTATTTCAGCCTTTAATCCTTGGTCCAACTCATTTATAGTTTGATTAGTTCTAGTTATGGTTCTATCTATACCATCGCTAATTGTATTATTGATTCTTTTAACAGGTTCTAAGAAAATATCTTTATTTGCAACACAGGATATAGATAGGTCGTTTAAATTACTTGTTTTCTCTGAAGAGATCTCTACAGAGTTATAAGCAGCCCATCTATTTCCCATCAGTGTATTATATGTTAATATGCCATTTTCTAATCTGTGCATTTCATTACCAAGATATGCAAAGATAGGAGCACCATCGTTACTTATTGTTGTATCATAATTATTAACTTCAATTGGATTTGGACTGGCTACAGTTATACCCACCTGTTGATCTTGCATTATCTCATTATATGTAACTGTTTCACCATTGGGTAATTCCTTTGATGCAGATATCTCTTCTCCAGTATCATTGTATGTATCCCAGTATGTTGAAGGTGCATTCAAAGTAATATCTTCAGTTTTTTCATTCGATTGTGATAAAGTCGCATAGCTATCTTCCCTATACTCGAATTCGTTGTTAATATTCAATATATGTAGATGATTTATGTTAGCAACTATCATTCCATCAAAAGCACCCGTTTCATCAAATGTTGGGATTGCTCCCATCCAAACAGCATCTGATATACCACTGCCTGAAGGTTCACTTGTCATTATAAGATTAGTAGTTCTAGTTTGTCCACTGGTCATATTAACTGTAAGTTCTGGGAAATAAACTGTGTTTTTATCATTGTTATTCACTTTATCATTATGACTTATTTTTTCCCAGGCATCCTTTAAAGCATATCTCATATAGTCTTCATTGTAAATCTCATCACTTGGTTGTTCTTCAGGGTATAAAGTAGAATTCATTATGTTCGTATTAATATTCATTGCTGAGATATCTCTCCACTGGCTTGGGCCAAATGTAAAGTAATCTTCTGGACTAGATACATTATATCCAACTTTATAAGGTACATCTCCGTCTGCTTCTATTCTATATATCCCTCTGAAGACTGGGACTTGATCTATTTTCAATCCTGCTGAAAACATCTCTCCAACGAGTGTATTGGAATAAGCTTTGTATGCTTCTTTTGTATCTTTTATTGCTGTAAGACTTAGGATATTATTTATTCTATCACGCATATAAGATCTTATTTTATCTGCAGTTGAATTCGTCTTACTAAATAGACTGCTTTCAACAACATCGGTAATTATTTCTTCTCCGTCAGATGTAGTATTTCTTCTGATTTGGTGAAGATCTTTAAGAATAGATTCTCTTGTATCATTCAATGAAGATATGGATTCTTCTTCCATTTCTCTTGCTGCTTCAAGGGACGAGTTACCCATTGATTCCGCACCATCTATCGCTGTTTGACCCATCTCTTCTGTATCATTAACAACAGATCCACGCATATCTTTAGTACTGTCAATAATCGAGTCACCCATATCTCTTGTATTGTCTTGTATTGAGTCACCCATATCCGTTATACTATCTTTTGCATCGTCACCCATTGTATTTGTTGTATTTATCGCCATATAACTGACTATGCCTAATGGAATTATTGATATCGCTAGCATAAACGCTAAAAGTTTATATTTTAAACCAATTCCTTCTTCTGCCATTTAACCACCATTTTGTGTGACTTAGTTATTCTTTGAAAATATAAATATCCTGCGGTTATTTTTCAATTATTTATACTATTTCAATTAAAGAATTTAGAAGTTATTCCGGTAATTATTTATAAATCTAAAAAATTTATCATAAAATGCAAAATACTTACCCTTGGAATTACCGTTTAGCATAAAAAAATTTATAACTAAACAGTATAGTTTCCAATTGTAATCTGTAATTATTAAAAGGTGCTCACATGTTTCGAGAGATGGTGGAGGATTATAATTATAACGAAGGCGAAGAAATCCAAGACTGGTGCATTGCTGTATTTAAAGGTAAAGAAGATAAAATAAACATAAATCTGGAAAAATTTGGAGGGCTTGTATTAACAAACCAGAGATTGTTACTTCTTTCTAAAGAAGATTTTGGATACGGTTTTGATGATGAAATAGTTATACCCTTAGAAAATATAAACCACGTCAATATCAAAGAAAAATTACTCAGGGACGAATATGAAAAACTTCTAGCAATATCTTGGTCAGACGAAGAATACGAAAAGTCAATTGTTGTTTTACCGTCGACCAATAAAGAAGTCAGTGGTCTTTTCGGTTCTATATCTAGTAAAAAGTTAGATTTTGATGACGCAACCAACGATTTTGCAAAAAAAATAAACAAATCTTACGTGAAAAATCTAAAAGCAATGTACAATAAAGCACAAACTATCAAGAAGAAAGGAAAGAAAAAGGCTGCTTTCAACCAATTCGAAAAAATATTGGAATATATTGATGTAAAAGAGGAAATATTTAGAGAAAGTGTAAATCTTCCCAAGATAATTGCAAAGATAGGTCAAAATCTATATGAACTTGATCGCAAGGAAAAATCTCTTGAGTTATTCAATCGATCTCTAGAGATGAATAATAAAGTTATAAATCAGCTTTACAAATTTTCTCTAAGAAATATTGACGATCCAGAACTATGGTTATACATTGGAGAGAAATTCACTGATATAGACAATCTTAAAAAAGCTGCCGATGCTTATGGCAAAGCTATTATTAATGAAGGTGAAAGAGAAGAGGCCTATAACAGATTGAAAAATTTAGATTCAGAAGATCAAGATCTTGCATTTAGAGAAGCAAAAAAATTGGAAGAAAGAGGGTATGTTGAATCCGCCAATTTTCTTTTCAACAAGATCTTAGAAGATAACCCAGAGAATTTAGAATTGATCAATAAAATAATATCAATCCAAGGTAAAAGCAATGATCTTTTAGAAATGAAGGCTGAAATACTGGAAAATCAGGATAAAGAAGAAGAAGCCTTAGAAGTTCATAAAGAAATATCAGAAATAAAAGATGATGAATTAATTTATCTTAACAAAGCTTTGAAATTAAATCCAGAGGATAAAGATTTACTTTATAAAAAAGGTAGTTTATCGTATCAGGAAGAAAAATACAAAGATGCTTTAGATGCGTACAAAAAATTGATAGAACTAGATGAAGAAAACATTGATGTATACTACAATAAAGGGGCATGCCATTTCAATTTAGACGAATTTGATAATGCAATAAATTCATTCAACAATGGACTCAATATCGATGAAGATGAATTAGATTTATGGTTTTACAAAGGAGTTGCTCTATACAAAAAAGGTGAATATCAGAATTCCATGGATTCTCTTAATGAAGTAGTTAAAAGAAATCAAGATAGAGACGATGCCTGGTTCTATAAAGCTAAAGTAGCAGGAAAACAAGGTGAAGAAAAATTGGTTAAAGCATTCCTAAAAAGAGCGATGTCTTTGAATGAAGATTATAAAGAAAAGGCCAAAGAGGACGAAGCTTTTGACCAATATAAAAATGAAGAATTTTTCAAGGAAATCATTGGTTAGATAGTTGTATAGAATCCTTAAACTCCACTTGAAAAATTTTTCGCCTTTTCCAATTCGGTATCAGACACACTGTCGACTAATTTTATCAAATCTGTTAACAAAACCAGATTACCCTTTTGTTTCAATATACCTTCTAGATATTTTTCATTTATAGGTGTTTCTAAAGCCTTGGACGGTTCTTCTATCTCCTCTGTATTTATCGTAGGTATCTCAGTAACTTCTGATACCATAATACCAATATCTTCATCCTCACTGTACAATATCATCAATTGTGAATTATTTTCGTTTAAATCCAAATCGATACCTAAGACCTTGGGTAAATTTAATATCGTTATTATAGTTCCTCTTCTGTTGATTATACCTTTGATCATATCAGGAGTAGACGGAACCGGTGTTATCTCTTCAAGTTGTATTATCTCTCTAACCTGTGATATAGGACACGAAAGATAATCCTCACCCAGCCTAAAAATGACCACCTGTAAATTTTCTTTATTGTTTATTTTATTTTCTATACTCAAATTACTTCACCTCTAATCATATATCTTCCATGTCCTCTTCTTCCATATCTTCACTATCTTCTCCTCTCAAATCATACTGCTGTACTAGATCTGTCAACCTTGAAGAAAGGTCAGATAATTGTTGAGCAGACTTTGAAAGTTCTTGTACAGATGCTGTTTGTTCCTCTGCTGCTGCTGCTGATGATTCCGCTTCTTGAGAATTTTGATCAGCTATTTCAGCAACAGATTCTACTTTTTGCGATGACTCCTGCAGTTCTTCAGCCAATTCATCAACTGCGCTAGACGCTTCAGTTACTGCCTCTGAAACTGAATCAGTTGCATTTCGTATTTGGTTTAATGATTCAAGATTTTGGTTAGTTACATCTTCTACTTTTTTTGTCTTATCCGTAACATCTTTTACACCTTGGACAACATCTGAGGCGTTGATTTGAGTTTCTTCGATTATCTCTTCTATCCTCTCAGTTTCTTCCTGAGTTTCCTCTGCTAATTCTCTAACAGAATCAGCTACTACAGCAAAACCTTTTCCATGTTCACCTGCTCTTGCCGCTTCTATTGACGCATTTAAAGCTAATAGATTAGTTTGCTCCGCAATATTTGATATCGTATCTATAACCTCTCCGATCTGATCAGACTGATCGTCCAATTCAAATGCTTTATTAGCTGTTCTATCTAATACACTCTGTAACTCTTCTACCATCTCATGAACTTCCTCAGCGTATTCCTGCCCTATATCAGTCTGTTCTGCCACTTTGTTCGCTGATTGAGATATTTCGTCAGTTGAAGCTGAAGTTTCCTCCATGTTCGCCGCTGCATTCTCTATCTTCAAAGATAATTCTTCTGACATCCTTGCCTGTTCAGAAGCACCTTGAGATATATTTTGAACTGAATCTGAAACATTTTCAGCTGTAGTATTTAATTCTTGAGAAGATCCTGCTATAAAGTCAGCTGCATCATCTAATTCTTCTGCTGATCCTTTTAGATTCTTTATATCATCGCTTATCTGTTCGATAGCAGTGTTAATATCACCCACAATCTCACCATAGATGCCCGGCATTTCTTCTCCTATCTCTGATATTTCATTAAAGTTACCCTGTTTGAGATTTTGACCAAGCTCTTGAATTTCTGTGAGTGCCATATTTACATTGAATATACTCTGATTTACCTGGGATGCTAATTCCTCATAAGCACCTTCCATACCACCGCTATCTATATCAACATCTAGATTACCATGAGCAAGTCCTTCTACAGCATTTTGTACACTATCTGTTGATTCTCTCAAGGCTATAATACTATCATTTACTGATTGAGCTAACTCTTTATAACCACCTTCTAATTCTTCTATATTAATTTCAGAATCTAGATTTCCTTCAGATAGCTGTTCCATTGCCTTGTTTATCTCACTAAACGCCTTGCCCATCTTTTTTTCAGTATCACTCATATCTTTAACTAATTCTTTGTAGTTGCCTGATAAATCTGAAGGATCTACTTCCATACCAAAATCTCCTTCAGACAAAGCATCTATTATCTGACCAATCTTATCTATAGATTTCTTTTGATTTAAAGAAGCTATCTTTGCATTTTCAAAGATCTCAGAATATATGCCCTGCATATCTTGTTCATCGGGTAAACTTTCACCTAAAGAAATTAATTCGATCAATTCAGAAATTCTATAAATTTTATTCTCAATACCTCTTAAACTATCATTAATATCTTTTGTAACATCTACATATTCGTTCTCATATTTTTCCGTATCGATCTTTTCATTTATCTCTCCTCTTTTGAACGCTTTGATGGTGCTATTAGTTTGATTTAAAATGTTTTTTAGAACCTCGTTTTCTTTCTTGAATTTATTCTTTTCTCTTTTCTGTTTTTCGAGTTTTCTCTTGTACTCACTTAGCTCACTTTCCAATTCTTCAATTTTATCTTTATCAGGACCAAAAAGGCCTATCATTTTCAAAAACACCTTTTATCTAATTTAAAATTCTTGACGCAGAAATGAAATATATAATTTTTCATCAAAAATCAATATGTAAAAAGTACGGTTTTTACATTAAACCACATACTTATATTTCATCTCATAATTACATAACTATATGACTGCCATAAAATGTGAATTTACTTTTGAATATGAGAGTATTAAAAAAGCAAAAATAATTAAAGAATCACTCGAACCAGATAATGAAGATTTTATTGAAATAAAGCAAATAGGTAGTGATTTGAAAGCTACCTGTAAAGCAGATACACCTATGGAACTGTTGAACACGATAGATGACTTTCTTGCTTGCTTAACAATTTCAGAGGATTCTTTAGATCAATTTTAACCTTTTTAAGAATAGCAATCCTCGACCATTTCAAATAATTCATTGACACCTTTCGCTAACGCTTGATAATCCTTCTCTAGATTCTCTGTTGATATTCTATGATTGAGTTTCCCCTCTTCAAATTCTTTTATGGTGTCTTTCATATTTTCTATTATAGATTTTATACTCGATATATCCTTAAAACTCTCAGCTACACCTATCACATTGCCTTCTTCATCTTTAACTGGTTTAGCCGTCATTATAGCTTTTATTTTTTCACCATCAGCAGTAGTCTTTTCTACTTCCCTGCTTATTTTTTCTTCACCATTTTTTACTTTTTTTAACGTACATTCTTCATTATTACAACTGGGACCACTGAGCTGATCAAAACATTTGAAATCATTTTCTTCGATCTTTTCATCTGAAACACCAGTTAACTCTTTCATATCCTCGTTTTGAGCAAATATATTGAAATTCTCATCGATCAGTCTTTGATAAGAACCTGAAGTGTCTGCCAATCTTTCTACATTTCTCATCTCTTCTTTTAGTTCCTCTTTTTCTATGTTATAGAGTGCATAACCTAGGTCGTCTGCTAATTCCTGTATTAACTCAAATTCTCTTTTAGAGGGATATACATCAATCTCATCCGAAAAAGATATGTTCATGACTCCATAATCTTCGTTCTCATAATCCAACTTTATAGATATCACGTAATTATCTGTATATCCTTCAAAAAATGGACAATCCTCACAAACCTCTTCGCCTTCTTCTATTACTACCATTTCCTCTTCATCAAATACTCTTTCAATACAGTTAGGGACGAAGTTATCATCTATCATTTGCTCAAAATTCTCTCTCCCATCAACATCCTTTAATCCTGAAATATGAACACTATCAATACCCTCTTCATCATCTATCAATCCTATCCAGGCTTTATCGAAAAGATCAGATTTTACCAACTTTTCTGTAGTTTTATTTAAGAGAGGATCCCTATCATTTTCCATTACTATTAGTTGATTTATCTTTCTTACAACATTTATAACTTC
>CAZEXI010000049.1:0-16032 GCA_964516805.1 uncultured Thermoplasmata archaeon | reverse complement strand
AGTCGTAACAAGGTATCTGTAGGGGAACCTGCAGATGGATCACCTCCTACGCAAAAGAAATCTCCTTGGCAGGTGAATAAACACCAAATATCATTATACGTCTGATTAATCGAGTTCTTTTCTTTTTTAATTCAAATACTATGATCTAGTTTAAATTCTGATTAAATTACTTAGGAAAAAATAGGAAATAAAAAATTATTATAAAAAAAGATTCACAGTTTAGTATCCATACCTTCTTCACCAATTAAACATACTCTACTATCTGCTTTTTCTGCTATAACATCTAGACCTAACAAAGAGGCTTCTTTTTCGGCAAATTCTTTTATCAATTTGTGAGAAGGCATATTTTCGATATTCATCCTGTTTCTAGAGTCTCCAACAAAGACATATCCTTTCGCCTCTACAAACATAGGATCTGCTTTTTCAATTAATTTTACATATTCCTCTTCCCAACCAATATTCCATTTCTTTACTAAAGTATGTCTTACTACAGTCCTAGTATCAAGAGATGGAAAGAGCTCTAAAGTTTCATTCACTCTGTCCCAGAGACCAGGATTCTTTGGAACGCATAATTTCTCGTAAACGTCTTTATTAGGTGCAGCCAAAGTTACATAAAGTTGAGTGGGTAAAGTATCTAGACCTTCTAATATATCTGGCCTTGTCCCATTGGTAACTAAAAAAGTAGTCATCCCTCTTTTTTCATATTCCTCTATCAAATCATCTAGATATGGATACATTGCTGGTTCACCAGCAAGACTGATAGCTACCTGATTTGGATTTCTAGCTTCTTCCCACATATCTATATCACATCTATCATCACCTTTGAAGCCAGTTACGAGTTTTCTCTGTGCTTCTATACTCTTTTCAACGATCTCTTCTGGATCATCAAAATCGATATCACCCCTCTTTTGATAATCCTGATATCTCCAGCAGAACAAGCACTGTTGATTACAATAATCTACATTTGGAGACATCTGTAGACATCTGTGACAGTCTATACCATAAAAATCCTCTTTATAACATGCTCTTCTATTTATCAGCTTTTCACTGACCCAGTGACATAACTTTACAGCACTTTCTTCACCAGTTAAAACATAGCCATGCTTCTCTAACACTTCTTTTTTCTCTTCTCTCATATTTTAAAACTCCAGCAGTGATTTTTGTCCTTTATCTTCTTCAGATTCCTCATCCTCAGAATCTTGGTCCGATGATTGTTTTTCCTTTTTCTCATTTATTTCTTCTTTTTTCTTTTTAATTTTTTCTTCTTTCTCTTCTTTATATAGATTCTTGACCATTTTTGATGTTGTCTTTGAATCAAGAAGAAAAGCTGACTCAGATGGTTTGAAGTCAAACTCTTTTACCATCTTCTTCCTAAATTCTACATCGTTTTTAAATAAATTTTTAAAATATGGCAAAACATCTAATCTGGATCTATTAGATGTGGTATGAACCCCTTCTGCAATCTTAATCGATAGAGTCCTTCTCATGGATCTTTTTCCTTTAGAATTACTCATCTTTCTTATCCAAGTGGGAAAAGCATATCTTGTCCAACCGGTGTAAGAGCTGTCTTTCGCTATAGAAACCCCTGCTGTCATCATGTCTGTAGCATAACTCCAAAAGCTGTATGACTGTCCTTTCATCACTCGACCTAGATATAAGTCTGATTTTGATAGCCAAAAATAGCCATTTGATAAATCTTTAGGATTATCATACTCTCTAGGCATGTTCTCATCAATCCAAACTATCAGGTTACCTGGTTCCTCATTAAGATATCTTACACTTCGTTTCGCTTCGATCGGATCCCTTTTCTGAAGTATCGTTTTTAAAGATGGAAATATCTCAGCTTCTCTGTTTCTAAATCCAAGTGCACCGATATCATCTATTCTTATTCTATCCTTCCCTGTAGATACACTTTCAAGATCTCTTACAGCAGATCTAACATCACCGTCAGATCTATCAGCTATTGCTTGAAGTGCTTTTTGTTCATATTTTATACCTTCATTTTTACAGATACTTTGTAAAAGAGAGATTATCTCTCCCTTGTTTACTGGTTCAAATTCTATTTTTTTACACATCCTGCTTAACGCCTCAGACCTTCTTCTTAGGTCATAATAATCGTTAGCGATAAGCACAATAGGTTGCTGAGTTTTCTTTATTGTATTCACTATCTCTCTTATACCCCCTCTATCCTGACTTCCGAATACGTTATCTGCTTCATCTAGGATAAGTAAAGTTCTCTTGCCTTCATTATATGGTATAAAATCTCCATCAACAGAAAAAGTGTCGTCAACAGCACTCCTACCAACAAAATTCTTTATTGCATCACTGTTTCTATCATCTGATGCATTCATCTCAAGTACTCCCCAACCCATCTCCTCTGCTAATGCCAAAGCACTAGTTGTCTTTCCGATACCTGGTTTTCCTGCTAAAATTACAGCTTTCTTATCAGGTTTCTCAGATATCCATTTTCCTGCCCATCGTTTTAACTCATTTTTAGCTTTTTTATTTCCAACAACCCCTGATAAATTTCTTGGTCTATATTTTTCAGTCCAATCGATATAAGAATTATCAACTTTGGAATTATCAGTACCACTTGTCATCAAGAGCACATCTTATAACATTATATTTTAACTTAATGCATCTAGATTAATCTTTAATAAAACCTGCTGAAGATATCGCTGTTCCAATACCAGCTATAAAATAAAATATATAATCTAATTTATCTTTAGGACGTATCTCCTCATTCGAACCCAATACCCAGTACTCAAATGAACCACTGATGCTCTCATCTTTATTTAGGGTTACTTCACAATAAACCTCTTCACCTTCTTGAAAATCTATACTGCTTTCATTATTTACCAATATCCAGATATTTCCCCCTAATTCAAAAAGAACATTATCGTTCACACCAAACCTCTCTAATAATCCAGGAAAATCATTCTCTTTTATCTCTGTAATCGTCCCATGAACTGTAACTTCATTTCCAACATCATATCCCTTGTATTTTCCATCATTCTTTTTTATATTATTTGCATTTTCACCAAATATAGGCCAAAATGAAACTATCAGAATAATACCTACAACCAGCAAAACAAGTCCTACACAGGATATTCTTTTGTCCATAACTACTAATTTTAGTCTTTTTATTTAATATTTCTTAATTATCTATCTTAAAATCATTATAATCAAAAGTTTTATTTGAGCATAAACTTATTCTCAAAATATGGAAGAAGTAGATTACATTTGGATGGATGGAGAATTTGTAAAATGGCAGGATGCCAAAGTTCATGTTTTGTCGCATGGACTACACTATGGTACTGGTATATTCGAAGGTATAAGAGCCTATAAAAACCATGACAAACCAGCAGTTTTTAGACTTGAAGACCATATTAAAAGATTTCTAAACTCTGCAAAAATTATCAACCTTCCACTAGAATACGAAAAAGATGATATAATCAAGGTTATCGAAGAGTTAATCAAGAAAAACGATCTTAAAGAATGTTACATAAGACCTATAGCATTCAGAGGATATAAGACCATGGGTGTTGATCCGTTAGACAACCCAGTAAACTTATCAATTGCTGTTTGGCCATGGGGTACTTATCTTGGTGAGAAGGCATTAGAAGAGGGTGTAGAAGTACAGACTTCTTCCTGGTCTAGGCATCATCCAAATATATTCCCGTCTAAAGCAAAAGCTACTGGTAATTATCTTAATTCGGTAATGGCAAAGATGGAAGCTATTGAAAACGGATACGTTGAGTCCATAATGTTAAACCCAGATGGTTATGTAGCAGAAGGCACTGGTGAAAATCTATTTTTGGTAAGAGATGAAGAGATAATAACATCTCCTTCAGCTGATGTACTTGAAGGTATAACTAGAGAGTCAGTTATTACAATCGCTGAGGACCTAGGATACAACGTTATAGAGAAACCTATCACTAGAGACCAGATATACATATCAGATGAAGCTTTCTTTACAGGGACAGCAGCAGAGGTTACTCCTATCAGAAAATGTGACAGAAGAAAAATTTCCGATGGTAAAGGACCGATAACTGATGATATCCAAACTACCTTGATGGATACTGTTAGAGGAAGAGTGAAACAATATAAAGAATGGCTCCATCCAATTGAATAAAATTTTTAAGATTGTCTAACCATACTTTTTTATTTTTTTATTATATCTAATTTATATGCCCTAAAAATAGTTTAAAAAATAAAGGTGTTTTATCCCTCTCATGAGAGGAAAGCGGTTTTTTTAGATTATGTATTTCTAAGGCTTCTTCATCGTCTCGTACTTAATTAGGTACAATATCAGTACAAATTTCTTTTTAACTATACTCACATCAGGATCAGCCTCAATTATCGTTGGCTGTACATAATGACCTTCCTCTAGAAAATATTCTCGTAAACATCTCCGCCTATTACTAATCCTCAAACTTGCTCTTGTACTTCCTCAAAAGTATTCTTGAAATCCTTTACAGCTCATTCATCTATAATAGATTCTATATAGATTTTAACTTATAAACATACAAAGTTTCAAAACGAAAATTTTTCCCCTCTTTATTTTCTACCTCAAAGTTTTGTTCTATTGTAGAGTTGATGTTATCTAAAGGTGCCATATCTGAAAAACAAAGATATATTCGACCATTCTCATTAAGGTAGAATTTTACTTCTTTCAAAAATTGTAAAATTACTTCATCTCCTCTTTCTCCTCCATCCCATCTGTCATCGATTTCAAGGTCTTCATGTTTTGGTAGATATGGTGGGTTGAATATTATGACATCAAACTTTTTATCGATATCTGAGAAAAGATCACTCCTTTTAACATCTAATTCAATATCGTTTAATTCAGCATTTTTATTTGTATTCTCTAAGGCCTTTTCATCTTTATCTACCGCAGTTACCTTAGGACCTTTTTTAGAGCAGTGTAAAGAAATAATCCCAGACCCAGATCCTATCTCCAATACTTCTTCTCCTTTATCCACATCTACAATATCTAATAAAAGATATGTATCATGATCTGGAGAATAAACGCCTTCATCTATTTCTATTTTGATTGACCTATCAATCTTCACTATCTTCCAACCCTTCTTCAAGCATCTCTTGGTAATCTTCTATCAATGATATGGATCTTTTAAGATCACCTTCTTCTTGTGCAAGACTAGCTTCTGTCAGCAGATTAGCCGGCTTTGATATTTTAGATTCATCTACACCCATATCATCCAATTCATCTCTTGATCTTTCGATCCTATTCTTTATCTCTACATTTATAATCTCTCTAATCTTCTTTTCTGTAGATTTAATTTCCTCTTCTATGTTATCCTCTTTAGCTTCTTCTATCTCCCTCAATTCGCTGATTAATTCTTTAGAATTATTAACCTCAAGGTCTGCTTCTTCAGCATCATCCACTAATTCTTCTATCGACGATATCTTTTCATCGATATCGATTTCCTTTATATCCTTAAGCATCTCTCTGACTTCTACCAATCCCTCAAGAGCTTCTCGATAATCACCATTTTCTCGTGAATCCTCCACATCATCGAGAATATTTTCAGCATCCTCTATCTTCTCTTCATCCTCAACTCTATCTAAGAGTGATTCTACGTGATTGATCATATCTGTAATTCTTTTTTCAATGGACTCCAATATCTTATCTTCTCCTTTCTCAAGATGCTTTGTAGCCTTTTTATAATCGCCTTCACGTATGTTTTTGATAGTCATCTTTAGCAGCTTTCTACCAATACCAACCTGTATATCAAAGTCATCAGCTACTAAATAAAGATCTTTCAAATCCTCTACATCCTGTCTTAATTTTTCGTAACTCCTCGACAACTCTTCTTCCATAGCTTCTATTTCATCCTTAGATTCTTCAGCTATCTCTTCTAATGTTTCTTCACCGATCTCTATCAGCTCTTCATCCATTTCATCTAAGGCATCTTCAAGGATCATCTCTGCTTTATCATATATGTTTATATCAGCCATCTTTTTACAATCTTTGAGATGTTCCATGTATTCTTCAAATTCTAGATCGTACTGCTTCAATTTCTTTACTTTTTCAGCCCCTTCTTTGATCATATCGAATATTCTTAAAACCCTATCTCCTGTTTCAATAGCGTCATCTAATTTTTCTAGTGCTTTATCGTAATCATTATCTTTCTGAGCTTGGACAGCTTGGTTTATCATTTTCTTTACATCATCAACATTTACTTTCGTATCCCTACCTGCTGATAGCTTTTCTTTTGCAACAGATAATTTTTCTTCATATTTTTCTTCTAATTCCTGTTTCCTTTCTAATTCGTCTTTCTTTTGTATTATTTCTTCGTGAAGATCGTTAGCTTTTCTTATTGATTCTTCGTAATTACCATCCTCAAATTCTTTTTCTATTTCCAACTTCTTATTTTCAAAATCAGTTACGTCTATCTGCTGCTCTATTTCATCTACCAGTTCATCGATAGAAGACAACATAGGATCTAACTGCACTTTCATCTCAGCTTTTTCTATTTCACCTTCTAAAATCCTCAATCCCTTGTAGTATTCCTCTTGATCCATAGCTTCTTGTGCTTTACCAACCTTTGTATCAAAAAATTCCATAGAAATATCCTTGTTTTCACCATCTTCTATTATTTCTCCAAGCTCATCGATTTCATATTTTAATTCCTGTTTTCTTTCACTAATAGTTTCATCTATAGTTGATCCTATTTCTTGAGTTAATTCATCGATATTCTCAAAAATATCCGCTAAATTACCTTCTTCTGCTTCATTTTTTGTTTCTTTTAAACGCTCTTTATAAGGTTCAAAATCAATATTCAAAGAATTCATTTTCTTTAGCAAAGATTTAGCTTCTTCTAGATCTTCTGAAAACTCTAACAGTTTTTCTGCATTATAGATCGCATCATCTAGTACGTTTATCCCTTCTTCGTATTCTTCTTCGCTTTTCAATTCTTTTGCATCTGATATCATAGATTTTATCAAATTAGTATCAACAGAAGTATCCTTTAGATCCGAGAACTTTTCTTTCAATTCTTCAACCTTTTTCGAGAACTCATCTTTTAACTCCTTTTGGATTTCTAACTCATTTAATCTTTCTTCAAATGATCTTAATATATCAGATATCTCTTCATATGCCTCATGATAAACTCCGTCTCTAGCCAAGTCTAATATCTTCTCTATATCTTCTTTAAAACCAAAATCTTCTAGTTTGAACTCACTTTCTTTGACCTTATCTTTTAATTCGTTAATTTTCTTGTCAGTTTCTATGATGGTGGACCCAGTTTCTAGTAGATCATCCAGTTTTTCCAATCCTTCCTGATATCTTTCTTCTTTCTTCGCTTTTACAATCTCTGAAAAACTATCTTTAAATTTTTCGATATTCAGAGACGTGGCTCTAAGCTTTTTCATCATGTCTCTGATTTCCTGTATTCCATCGGAAAGCTTTTCCTCTTTCTCCTTTTTATCTGCTGCTTTGGCTTTTTCCTCTTTTAGCCTTTCCTCTATTTCGTCGAGCAGATCGTAAGAACTATCTAGAGATTTTTCGTACTGTCCATTGTTCATCTTTTCTATTAAAGAGTCTTTAGTTTCTACAAATTCACTGATATCTAAATCATATTCTTCTAATATATCGAGTTTCTCTTCTATTTTGTTCTTTATATCAACAAATTCTCTAACCTGTTCTGCTAGATGAATTATATCTTTGGACTTTTCTACAGACTCTTTTCTTCTATCATTATTTCTAGCTTCGACTGATCTTTCCAACAAATTATTCAATTTTGACAGATCTATATCATTACCTTTTAATTCATGAATGACTGACCTAGCCATGAACAATTTATTTTCTACCTCTTTTACACTAACCTCCCTTTTTTTGATTTTCTTTTTCTCTTTTTTAATGGAAGGTTCTTTAGTAGACAAACCTTTGATTTTTGAATTAGCTACATGAGTATCGAAAGCGACTTTATAAGCCCTAGCAGCGTCTCTTACTTGCCCAACATCCAAAGCAGCTCTTGCTTTGGCATTCCAGATGTGATCGTATAATGGATCATGTTCTATTACTTTGTTATATGATTTCAGTGCTTCCCATTTAAACCCCATACTGTCAAGAACTGCTCCTCGTCCATACCACACATCTGGTGATTCTTTTCCATCTAAAAGCTCTTTTTCAAATTCTGCTAGAGATTTTTTTGGGTCATCTATTACACCTTTTCCAGGCAAGATGACAGTTCCTTCAATTCTAAAATCTTCTCCACATTCTTTGCAAGTATCATCTTTATCTATATCAACGATTGTACGACATGTTACACAAAAAATCTCAGAACTAACTTCTTTAGATCCTTCTCTTTCTTCACCAATTTCCTCTAAGATATTTACTGCTTTATCTTCCCCAATCTCATCGATTTTAACCAAATCATCCTTATCTGCACTCTCTAATTTAGATATCGAGTCAAAACCATTTTCGATAAGAACCCTAGCAGTCAATTCACCTATAGAAGGCACCTTCATAAGCTCTTCAATCATTCCTTCATTAGAACTTTTATTTCCCATTACTCCACCTCAAATTCAAGATGCTTCAACCTTAGTGCTCCAGATAATCAACCCAATGTGCTTTGTTTAACCGTCATAATTAATCCAATGTCGATATATAAAGTTTTGTACAAAAATAAAAATGAAGATTTTAACTAACCTCTAGTCCCAAAATCTTTTCGTTCTAGCATATTGAATTTCCGCAGCCAATATATCTCTCAAAAAATCATCTTCATCCTGATGCTGCTTAGCTAATATCCTACCTGCCTTTTGATGGCCCACCCCTCTAGCTGCTAGAGCCATCACAGCCCTCTTTTTATAAACACGCGCTAAATCAGCAAGTTTATAATATTTTTGAAGTTCTTTTCTCTCATCATCATCTAAATTGGAACGGTCTTTATCTATTAATTCTTCATCCTGGTATACCTGCAAAGGAACCATCATGGATGATCCACATTCCGGACATTTCGGTTTATCGATATCTTTTACCTTTTTTCTCCTACGGTTTCCACATCTCAGACATTTCATTATAACTACTTCTGATTCCAATCTTTCTTTCAATTTCATCAAAACTGCATGACTTACACGGTCAGAAGTCAAGAATTCCTTATGTTTTTCCAACCCAGCCTCGCCCATAGGTGAAATACCCTTTTCTGATACTACCACGTTTATCTCATTGTTCTGTACTTTTTCCAAAATCATCTTTGTTTTTTCTATATCCATATTGTCTCTGAACGTTTTATCGACGGCCTCTTCATATAGTGGGGTGTTTTCAAAAGCATCGATAAGTCTATCTAAGCTTATAGACCTATAATCTACATCCTTCTTTATAGCACCGAATTTCTTACCTACATGAAGAAACTTCCATCTAAAGAAAGTTGAATTTCCCATAGCTTTTTCCAATAGTTCATATACTATATCTGGGTCAGTATCGAATAATATATCCACTAGATTTTTAGAAAATATTCTTCTTGGTATCTTCATCATTATCCTGTATGGATCTGTTTGTAAAGATATCGATTCCCCAATTCTAGCTGAAAGTAGTGATGCAAATAGTCTGCCCAAGGTTTCATTTACTTTGCTTCCAAAACAGGCATTGATCACTGCCATATCTTTACCAAGCTCCAAAACTATCTTTTCATCAGTAGCGATTTCGTATCTATTCATTTCTTTTATATATCCTAAATACTCTTTCTTAGCGTCTTCTTCGATTGGATAATCAATGTGTCCTGACCAACCTTTCTTTCTTATCCTTCCTACTTCCTGTGCAATCTCGAATGGAACTGGAATATCTTCGCCGCTCCAATCAGGTATTCTACCTAAATCACCTACTGCATTAACAAATACCTCGTCATCATCTATATCCACAACCCTCCAGGCTTTTCCCTGCAAAGTAATTACATCTCCAACATTACCCTTACTTGCAACAAAACTTTCATCTAAAGTACCTATTACTGAATCATTTGCAACATCTTTCATTAAAAAGGTTTTCTCATCTGGTATCATCGAGATATTATCATAAAAATAGGACAGGGAGGCTCTTCTTTTACCTACTGTGTTTTCTTCTTTCCAAATAACTTTTATCTCTGCCAGCTGTTCAATAATATCTTTGTATAACGCTTCATCAAGATCTCTAAAAGGATAAGCTCTCTTTACAATCTTATAAAATTCCTCGATATCTATTTCTCTATCTGAATGTACTGCACTTATCAGTTGATTGGTCAATACACTTAATGGTCTTTCCGGAATATCCGTATCTTCAAGATTTCTGTTTACCGACCTGTGAGAAATTACTGCTGCTTCTGCTATATCATCAAAATTTCCAGCTATTATTGTACCTTTAGAAACTTGTCCGATCTTATGGCCTGCCCTACCAACCCTTTGGACCCACCTTGTAACCTGTCTTGGTGATTGATATTGTAAAACAAAGTCGGTAGTACCTAAATCTATACCCAATTCCATAGAAGATGTACAAACAAGAGCTTTTAACGCTCCACTTTTGAACCTTTCCTCCACATCTATTCTAGATTCTTTAGAAAGTGAACCATGATGAACACCAATAGGATAATTTTCATCCCACAAATTAAAGCTGGAAGAAATCGATTCTGCTGCATCACGGGTATTGACAAAAAACAATGTTGACCTATGCTTATCCATCAATTCCTTACATCTTCTCATCTCAGCGGCTTTATCGATATCAATCTTCATTATTTCTCCTAGCTTCTTGTCCCTGGAGTTTGCCTGAGGTCTTTCTACAGTAACGTTCAACTCACGCTGTCCAGTTACTTCAACGATTTCAGCATCTCTACCCATGCCTGTTAAAAATTGTTTTACTTTTTCTGGGCTACCAACTGTGGCCGAGAGCCCAACTCTTTGAAAATCTTTTCCTGTAAGATTAGCTAACCTTTCAAGTGCTATTGATAATTGACTACCTCTTTCATCTGTAGCTAGTTCATTCAATTCATCGATGATAACATATTCAACATTCTTTAATCCAGCCCTCAACTTACTACCAGTGAACATTATCTGAAGGGTCTCAGGAGTAGTTATGAGAACATCAGGAGGATTGTTAGATTGTCTTCTTCTCTCCTTCCTACTTGTATCCCCATGTCTCACACTTACAGAAAAATCAAGCTCATTCGCTAACTCCTCAATCCGTGAAACCATATCCCTATTAAGTGCTTTCAAAGGGGTTATATAAAGAAGTTTGAAACCTTCATCATCACCTTTTAAAACATTATTTAATATAGGTAGAAGTGCTGCCTCAGTCTTACCAATACCTGTAGGTGCAATAACCAAGGTATTTTTACCATCTAATATCGGTGGGATTGCTTCTTCTTGAGGTTTAGTTTCTTCTTCTATACCAAGTTCATTAATTACCTTTAGAATATCGTCCGATAGAAGATTGAATGCGCCCACTTTTCTTTTCACCTACTGAGGACTTGGTTTATTCTCCGGTGCAGGGACAGGTATACTCTTTATCTCTAACAGTGAAGCCAATTTATCAAGTAATTTCTCTTTATTCTCGCCTATCAACGCATGGTCTAGAACCTGACCTAAGTTTTCGACAGGTATTATCTCTATTTGATCTTCATATTTCTTTTCAAGTACAACGTCTTTCAAATTTGCTTTAGGTATTATCACTCTCTTCATACCACTTTCAGCTGCTGCTTCAATTTTAGCAGTCACTGCACCAACAGGTAACACTTGACCTCTGACACTCAGAGAACCTGTCATAGCAGTGTTCTGATCTATTGGTATACCTTCAAGAGCTGATATCACAGACGTTGCTACAGAAATTGATGCTGAATCACCTTCTACGCCTTCCTGTGTACCAATGAACTGAATATGGACATCATATTTCGATATGTCTTCTCCAGTGTATTTTTTAACAAGAGCTGAAACATTCTGTACTGCTTCTTTAGCGATCTCTCCAAGTTTACCGGTGGCTACAACTTTACCCTCTTCTTTAGATAGTGCAGGTGTTACTTCTGCTGCTATCGGTAGAACTATGCCAGAATATTCGGATAGTCCGCTTTGATCTCCTCCCATAGCAGCCAGACCGTTTACTACTCCTACGACTTTCCCGGTCGTTTGATATGTATTGTACTCTTTCCTTTTCTTTATGTATCTATCTGCAACCTGCTGTTCCAATGATCTAGCTGTGGATTTTGCATCGACTACATCTTCAGCCATTGTATTTTCATGACCTCTCTCTACCGCAAGGTCCCCTGCTACTCTGACTAGTCCTCCAAGTTCTCTTAATCTTAAAGTCAATTCACCACGTTTATTTGCTCTTCTTTGTGCTTCCCTTATCACTTCAGCTATAGCATTTTTTGTGAAATGTGGTATCTTTTTATCATCCTTATTTATTTCTTGAGATATGAACCGAATCAATTTTTTTCTATTTTCTTCAGTATCATCCATGGTGTCGTTAACATACACTTCGTATCCATAACCTCGTATTCTTGACCTTAAAGCTGGATGCATTCCACCATAAGCTCTGCCTTTCTCGTCTCTTGATCCATATACGGAATCCAGATTTCCAGCAGCTACAAGGATGAAATCAGTAGGGACTGGCTCTGATTTGACCATGGCGCCACTGCTTCTTTCACTCTGACCCATTATTGGGAATTTTTTCTCCTGCATAGCTGTTAATAAACTCTGCTGAGAAGACATGCTCAGCATGTTTATCTCATCAATAAATAATACGCCTTTGTTCGCTTCGTGTATTGCTCCTAGCTCTACACGATGATGTGCAGGTGTTTCCAAACCTCCACTTTGGAATGGGTCGTGTTTTACGTCACCCAATAGGGCTCCAGCTTGTGCTCCTGTAGCATCAACGAAAGGAGGTTTATCAGTCGAGTCGTGACTTTCTAAAAGTTTAGGAGTCTGTTTGTTACTATCACTACCCATCATGCCTCCAGGTGAAGCCCTCATTGCTATCAATAGCATCGCAGCTGCAAGTATACCGAAGAACATTATCATGAAATTTTCCTGCCATACTGATATCATTATAGCTGCGCCTACAACAAGTGCAAGTATTATCAGCATCCCTTGAGCCTTTTTTTGGCTCTTCTTTTGAGCTTTTCTTTTATGAGAATTAACAATATCTTTTCCCTTGCCAGATGGAACAGTTCGAACTTTAGGATTGTTCTCATCTTCCTCATTATGGAAACAAAGTAGATCTTCCAGCTGTTCTGTAGGCATATAATCAGTCATAGCTTGTGCTAACATAGATTTACCAGTTCCTGGTGGACCTATCAACATAACGTGTCTGTGCTGTTTTGCAGCTTTTTTGACAACACTAACTGCTTCGTCCTGACCAATGACTTGATCAGCTAGCAGATCTGGTACTTCAATGTCTTCAGTTGTTTCAACATCTATGTCATCAATCCACTCATCTACTGGCGGTGCTTCTGAGTATTCTTTTGAATCGTTAGTCATCTCTTCGTCACTCTGTTCCATGATTTACACCGATAATATTTCTCCCATTCATAGCTCTTCTAAATAAACTTTTGGTCTATTTCCCATTTATATACTTTTTGAATTTTTCCATTAAATCATCCACATCATCACAGGATTCAACTATTTCCAAATCCCATGTCCCTAATCCTAAAATCTTCTTACCATAATCCTGGGCTATCGCTATCTCAGATAAGGTACCATACTTACCATCTATTGCTATAACAATGTCTCCATTTTGTACGACTAGACTGTTCCTTAAAACACCTAGATCTGTAACAATCGCATGATCGAGATAATCATTCCCTTCTTCTCTGTTACCAGAAGGTAAAATTCCAATAGTAGTCCCATCTTCAGATTTTGCACCTCTGCAAGCTGCTTCCATCACTCCACCTCTTCCCCCACACACTATTGTGGCACCATATTTTGCTAGTCTTTTCCCTAATTCCTCAGCGTTCCTGCAGTCTTGTTCATCGCAGCTACCCACATCTCCCCCAATTATGCTTACATACATCATTTAAAAAATGTTCAGTATTATACTTGTATCTTTTGTTCTTTCTTAAATAATAGAACGGTTTTTTTCCAGAAACCCAACAAAAACCTTTTTTCTAATCACCTACTACTGTTAAACATCACTATGGATTTAGAATCAATGAGAAAAATAGCAAAGGAAATGATCCATGAGGGTGTTAGATCAGCTGATCCAGAAAAATTAGTAGATGAATCTGTCAAGATTAATGAGAACAAGATAAAAATTGTAGATAGTGAGTTTGACAGAAGCGATTATAAAAAACTAGTAGTTTTCGGTATAGGTAAAGCTTCCGTATCTATGGCTAGCGGTCTGAATAAATTAAAACCAGATGATGGCTTGATAATTACAAAAAAAGGACATATATACAAAGATCACAGTTCACCAGTTCCAATTAAAGAAGCGTATCATCCCTATCCAGAACAGGCAAATCTTGATGCTGCTAATGATATTCTTTCTAAAATTGAAGATATAGATAATTCATTGATCATTTTTTTAGTTTCCGGCGGTGGTTCAGCTTTATTTTTATCACCTGTAGAGGGTATAACAGTTTCTGAGATGAATGAACTGAACAGATTGTTAGTAAAATCAGGTGCCAATATACATCAGATAAATTCTGTAAGAAAACATCTTTCTAAAGTAAAAGGAGGTCGATTTGCTGAATTATGTGCTAAAAAAGGAGATCTGGTCTCACTGATCATATCTGACGTTGTAGGAGATGATCTGAGTGTTATAGCATCTGGACCCACTTATCCTGATCCGTCCACATTCAAAGATGCTGAAGAGGTATTGAAGGAATTTAGTTTATGGGATAAAGTATCAGATAACATACGGTATCACATTAAGAAAGGATTAGATGGAGAAATAAGTGACACCCCTAGTTCTTTAGATGTTGATAATTACCTCATAGGTAATAATATGTCGGCTTTGAAAGGTGCAAAAAAAGTAACAGATGAATCAGGACTTAATCCTCTGATATTGACCTCGCAGAATCAAGGAGAAGCTAGAGAAGTAGCTAAACCTTATACAGGTATCGCAAAAGAAATACAGGATACTGGTAATCCTATCGAAACGCCCGCAGCTCTCATATTTGGCGGTGAGATGACAGTGACCTTCGAATCGATGAGTTCTGAAAGCGGTAAAGGTGGACCAAATAGAGAATTCGTTTTAGCCTCAGCTTTAGAGATAGCTGACAGAAAAAATATAGTTGTAGCAAGTGCTGACTCAGATGGTATCGACGGTATAGAAAAAGCTGGAGCTATCGCTGATACAGAAAGTATAAAACGTTCAAATTTAGACGCAAAAGATTTCTTAAAAACTCACAGCACGCAAGATTTCTTCGATTCCATAGACGACTCAATAGAATTCGAAAGCAGAACAAACGTAAATGATATATCCGTAATATTAATAGAAAAGAAATAAAAGTTTTTTATTCGATCTGTTCTTTCACAGATTCGTATCCTAGTTCAAAAGCTCTCTCGTTAATATCTACGAACTTTTCTGGGACGTTATCTCTTATCGATTCAAGCATCTCTTCTTTACTCAAAGGAAGTGCACCAGTAGCTGTTAAAGCACCGACCATAACGATGTTTTGAGTTATTGCTGCTCCAGCCTCTTTGGCAAGCTTTTCTGCATCAATTTTTATCAATCGATCAGTTTCTTTCTCTAAAGATTCAAATAACTCATCAAGGTCTGGATATTCTTCTTTACCAACACTAACAGTGAAAGGAACTTGTGACGATGTATTGGTTACTATCCAAGTGTCTTTAGATGCTTTTTCAATAGCTCTGTAAGCCTCGATAGGTTCAAAACTCAATATAACATCTGCTTCGCCTTCACCTAGAAGTGGACTGTACACTTTATCTGCGATCTTAACTGTTGTCACAACTACTCCGCCTCTTTGGGCCATACCGTGAACTTCACTCATAAATACGTCAAGATCCTTATCAAGAGCTGCTTTACCGAGTACTTGAGATGAAGTCAATATTCCTTGACCGCCTACACCGACTATCTCTAGATTA
>CAZEXI010000048.1:0-16159 GCA_964516805.1 uncultured Thermoplasmata archaeon | reverse complement strand
TTATCTTAAAAACGTAATTTAGAGGCAAAAATAAAAGTATTAGTTAATATGTTTCGGGTGATAGTGATATTTATGCCGAAGGAAAAGAAGGTTTATAGTGATGATGGCGTTTGTTTTGACGTTATTTTTGAAAAAGATAAAGAAGTTCCTGATGTTGACATTCTTGTGGCAGGTTTTCCAGGCGCAGGATTGATAGGTGGTATTGCTGCAGAGCAACTAATAAACAGCTTAGATATGGACCAAATAGCCTCTATAGATTGTGATAAATTTCCACCAACTGCAGTAGTTTTTGAAGGTATACCCAGAAGACCTGTCAGATTTTTTGCAGGGGACGGAATGATATTAGTAAAATCAGACATGGTCATTCCACCTGACCTCTCTCCAAAACTTGCTGAAACTATAGTCAAGTTCGCTTTGGATTACGATATGGAAGAAATTATTATCTTTGATGGAATACCCAATAAAAGCGGAAACGGAGAATCCGATGAAGATAAAAAAATATGGGGTGTTCTCAGCTCACACGCAGCAGAAACTGAAGCAGAGGACCTAGATTTAGATATAATCTCTAGAGGTGCTATAACTGGAATTTCGAGTTCATTGTTATTAGAATCACATGAAAATCAACTAAAAACAGTTGGGATGATGATAGAGGGTAAATCACAAATGCCAGATCCAAGAGCTGCAGCTAAACTGTTAGAGAAATTTGCGGACTATAAAGAATTGGATATAGAAACTGAGTCCCTATTAGAAAGCGCAGAAAAATTGGAAGAACAATACGCTAAGATGGTTAATCAGGCAAATAAAGCACAAAAGGATATTGACCATCGCAGTGCTCATCCACCACTTTATGGATAAAATGATAGAAGAGATATCAGCAGGAGTAATAATATTCAGGGAAACAAAACCCCGACAATTTTTATTACTTCATTATCCAGCAGGACACTGGGACTTTCCTAAAGGACACGTCGAAGAAAATGAGAGTGCTTTAGAAACCGCACTTAGAGAGCTTGAAGAGGAAACTAGTATAGTAGAAGAAGATGTTGAGTTAGATGAGGATTTTAAGGAGACTATAGATTATTTTTATAGAAAAAGAGGCGATCTAGCTCATAAAAAAGTAATTTATTTACTAGGTAAAAGCGAAACTAAAGAAGTAGAAATCTCATGTGAACATCAGGATTATATTTGGCTACCTTACGAAAAAGCACTTGATAAACTCACATTTAGAAATGCAAAAAATTTACTTGAAAAAGCTAAAGAAAGGCTTGAAGAAAATACATAAATATTAAATATATAACCACTATCCTTAATCATATTCCTGGGTGTTTCATAATGAAAAAACTTATTAGGAAAGGAAAGGTCAAAGAGGTATATCAGGTGGATGAAAATAAATTGAGATTTTTCTTCACCAATAACATATCTGTTTTTGATAAGGTAATCCCAAATGATATACCAAGAAAGGGAGAAACGCTCTGTAAAACATCATCTTACTGGTTTGAAAAGAGCGAGGAATTAGGAGTAAATACACATTTTATAAACATGCTTGAGGATCAGGTCATGGAAGTAGAAAAAGTAGATGTTATTGAAGATTATGAGAAAATTGATGAAGATACAACTAATTATTTGATACCCCTTGAATTTATTGCTAGGTATTATGTAGCAGGATCACTTCATGATCGTATTAAAGAAGGGAAAATAGATTATGAAGAATTAGGTTTTGATGAAAAGCCTGAATACGGACAAAAGCTTCCAGAACCCTATTTTGAAGTTACTACAAAACTAGAAGATATTGATAGGAATATAAGTAAAGAAGAAGCATTAGAGATATCGGGTCTAACCGAAAACGAATATCAAGAGATCAAAGATGCAGTGTTCGATATAGATGAACTGATCAAAGATAACATAGAAGAAAACGATTTATTACATGTCGATGGTAAAAAGGAATTTGCTATGGATGGTAATAGAGAGATAATGCTTATAGACACATTTGGAACCGCAGATGAAGATAGGTTCTGGGAAAAAGATGAGTACGAAAAAGGTAATTTTATTCAAAAGAGTAAAGAGTTTGTTAGACAATATTATAGAGAAACAGGTTATCATGAAAAATTGATGAAGGCTAGAGAAAACAATGAGGAAGAACCACCGATACCTCCATTACCTGATGATATTGTAGAAGAAACTTCTGAACTATATGTAAATATCATGTCAAGATTGACAAATGAAAAATTTAGGTGAGATAATGGCAAAAAATGTTATATCTATATTAGATCTGAGTGACAATTTAAACGAAACGCTTAGAATTGCGGGCGAAATAAAAAAGAAGTACAAAAACGGAGAATCTTATAAACCACTTGAAGGGAAAAGTTTAGGAATGATCTTTGAGAAACCAAGTACTAGAACAAGAATATCTTTTGAAGTAGGTACTACCCAGCTTGGTGGTCATGCACTTTATTTGAGTCCCAAAGATCTACAATTAGGACGTGGAGAAACAATCGCTGATACTGCTAAAGTACTCAGCAGATACGTTGATGGGATAATGTACAGAGCTTTTGATAATGAAATGATGGTTGAATTAGCAGAGAATTCTTCTGTACCTGTTATAAGCGGTCTTGATGATGTAGAACATCCATGTCAGATAGTTGCAGACTTACTTACTATCAAAGAGAAGAAAGGAGATTTCGATCAAAAACTGGTATATGTTGGTGATGGTAACAACGTATGTCATTCACTTCTTTTAGGTTCTGCTTTGGTAGGCATGGATATGACTGCCTGTGTTCCTGAAGGATATGACCCAGATCAGGAAATAGTTGATAAAGCAGTAGAACTTGGTAAAGAAAACGATGCAGAGATAGATATCAAAAGAAAGCCTTCAGAAGCAGTTAAAGATGCTGATGTGATCTATACAGATGTTTGGGTATCCATGGGAGACGAAGAAGAAAAAGAAAAAAGGATGAAAGATTTCGAAGGATACCAGATAAATAAAGAGTTGATAAGCAAAGCTGATGAAGATGTTATCGTGATGCACTGTCTTCCAGCTCACAGAGGAGTAGAAATAACTAGTGAAGTCATGGATGGTCCTCATTCTGTTGTTTTTGATCAAGCTGAGAACAGGCTTCATGCACAAAAGGCTATCATGGCTGAACTTATGGGGTAGAACTCATGGAACAACAAGTCAAAAGGATGTTAGATGTTTCTTTCTCTGAAACGATGAGGATATCCAAGTTAGCTACCAAGATGGAAGAGGAAGGTAAAGACGTTATTTCTCTAGCTGTTGGAGAACCTGACTTTGATACACCTGATTTTATCGTTAAAGCTGCTGAGGAGGCCATGGAAAGTGGTTTTACTCATTATACACCTTCTCAAGGGATTACTGAATTGAGAGAAGTCCTTGCTAAAAAGGTTACAGAAGAAAATGGATTGGACTTTGGTAAAGACAATGTCCTCATAACTCCTACTAAGCAAGCGCTATTCATGTCTGTTATGGCACATCTAGACGATGGTGCTGAGGCCATAATCCCCGACCCTGCATGGGTTTCCTATGCACCTATGGTAAAATTTGCTGATGGGATAACCAGGAGAGTCCCAGTTAAAGAAAACGATGGTTTTGAACTCAACGCTGATGAAGTAGCTGAAGAGATCACTTCTAGAACTGAAATGATCATTCTTAACAGTCCCTGCAATCCTACCGGTATGACCATGAGTAAAGAGGAATTAAAAGGTGTAAGAGATTTAGCAATTGATAACGATTTACTAGTAGTTAGCGATGAAGTTTATGAAAAATTGATATTTGAAGGTGAGCATACTTCTATTGGTTCACTAGATGGCATGAGAGAAAGAACTATCACAGTTAACGGTTTTTCTAAGGCCTATGCAATGACCGGCTGGAGATTGGGTTGGTTGGTTTGTGATCAAGATCTTCTTGAAAATATTGCAAAAATCCAAACTCATTCGATCACCTGTGCTACTTCATTCGCACAAAAGGCGGGTTTGACTGCTTTACAGGAAAAAGAAAAAGGTGAAAAAGCCATAAGACACATGTTGGAAACATACAGAAAAAGAAGAGAAGTTATAGTGAAAAGACTGAACGATATAGAAGGTTTCCATTGTCCAAAGCCAAATTCTACATTTTATACCTTCCCGAGGTATGATTACGATAAGAGTTCTATGGAAATGGCTATGCACTTGCTAGAGAACGCTAAGGTTGCTACAACACCAGGTGCTGCATTTGGTGATCAGGGTGAGAAACATCTAAGGATCTCGTTTGCTAATTCTCTTGATAATATAAAAGAAGCTCTCGATAGGATAGAAGCAGTAGTAGATGAACTGTAAAAAATCCTTTCTACTTTATTTTCTCTTTTTTAACAGATATTTTTAAAAACATAAAGATTATTTTGTAATTGTATAAGTTCGATGATGATAAGATGTTTTTGAACCGTAAAGGTGATGAAAAACCCTATGAGTACTGAGAACTTATACAATTAAATAAAAAAAAGAGTTCGGAAATAGTTTTTGTCCGCGGATCTCTTACTCGATCACCCCTTTCTGAGTGGGGGTTCCTGTACGAACATGTCATTTTCAGATTTTGTAATTATCCACGGGATTCCTTTTGTATTGTTTAATTTTCTTAACATACTTATCACAGCTTTTCGTTTTGTAACGCCTTTATCGTTTAGATGGCGTCTAAATGAGGCGATAAGGGGATAATATTTAAATATTTCGGTGATTGTTGTACGTTTAGATGTTATCTTAAGGTGTCGAAATGGCTGAAGACTTAAAACCTACCGTTGATCAGATCAAAGTTCTATCTAATGCTTCTAGATTACAGGTTATGGCATTATTATTGGACGAAGAAAGAACGATAAGTGAATTAGCTGAAGAAATAGATATAACGCCTCAAACTGCTCACCATCATGTTCATAAATTATTAGATGCAGGGTTGATCCATGTTTCAAGAGAAGAAACTCATGGAAATATAGTAAAAAGATACTACGCAGTTGAAGAGGAATGGCTTAACTCTTCAGAGGTTTGGGATGATCTGTCTATAGAAGACAAGAAAAGCTACAAGTTAGCTGCTCTTGGAACTATCAAAGGTATGGTAAATAAAAGTATCAATTACATACAAGACAGTGATACAATAGAACACGAAGTTGGATGGGTTTCACACCAAAAAGTACCTTTCAACGAAAAAACCATCAAAAAAATTGACAAAATATTTGAGGAAACTGTAAAAAAGTTAGAAAAACTTAAAGAAGAGGAAGAGGCGGAAGAAGAAATCACTGTTTTGATATCGACTCTTCCTGGGAAATAGACCAAAAACCTTTTTTTAACACCTAGATATGAAGGTGTATGTCTGTAAATTTGTACTTTGTTGGAACAGCTGGTTCTGGAAAAACTACACTCACTAAAGAATTCAAAGGCTGGATGGATAGTCAAGGTTATCAAGCTGTGACGGTAAATCTTGATCCTGGTGCAGAAGACCTACCTTACAATGTTGATATTGACATACGAGATTGGGTCTCATTAAGAGAAGTAATGAGAGAACACGACTTAGGTACAAATGGTGCTCAAATTGTTTGTGCTGACATGGTAGCTATGAATGCTGATGAAATCAGAGAAGTCATGGATACTTATGAATGCCACTACTATCTCATCGATACACCCGGTCAGATGGAATTGTTCACATTTAGACAAGCAAGTAGGGAATTGGTAAGAACTTTAGGAGATAAATCTATTATAAATTTCTTATTTGATCCAGTATTAGCTAAACAACCTTCGGGTTTTGTTTCATTATTAACTTTAGCTGCAACAACTCAGTTTAGATTCAATGTACCTTACTTCCCTATATTATCCAAAGCAGATATAATAGAGGAAGATGAGATAAAAAATATCCAGGAATGGTCTACAGATTACTGGAAATTAGACATGGCTTTGAGAGAAGATGCCAGTGCTCAAACCCAGGTCAGTATTGAATTGATCAAGAGCCTTCAGAATATGAGTTTACAGCAAGGGATAACACCTATATCTGCAATGGATAGAACTGGTATTGAAGATATATACACAGTAGTACAGGAAGCTTTCCATGGTGGTGAAGATCTAGAAATAGATTAGTTAATCTTCAGGTGTAAAGTTCTCCTGAAAACCTTTTTCTATATCTATACCACCAAATTCTTTCATATGTTGCATGTATTCTTCCTTTGTCTGACAATTATCTTTACCTGCACAGTAAAATCTGTTGTATTTTTTGCAGTATAAACCGCATTCAGTCATCGGACATGTATCTTCCTGATTCTCTTTTTGTTCGTAAGAATCAAAGCTAAAATCTGGTTTCTCAGAACCGATATTACTTGGAGAATCTACCGGTTCAACGTACTGACATCTATCTTCTCCAACACACTCCAAAGCTATATTTTTAGGGTGTGCACACTTATTCTTTCCATACTTGAACTTACACATCTTGGCATCCCATCCTAGTTCTCAATATATCATATAAATTAATCTAATTAAATCTTGTCCTAATTATCTTAGCTATTATTTTATTTATTATTATTTATATCCAAATTGATGTACATAGGTGTTTCTTTTCTAATTCTTTTCAACCTAGTTCTTATATCGCTTAATTTATAATCTAAATCATCTTCTATAGGGTAATTTACATTCTCATTTCTTTCTTTAAAATAAAAAAAGGATATTGCGATACTGTATATAAGCAATAAAAATATTAGAACAGCCATAACTGTAATTATCTCCATTACTCAGTCCACCCTTCTTTTAAATAAATTCCTTCAGTATCTATTTTTTCTACATTTTTAACAGGTATCCTCAATCTCTTTTTAAGAGGTGACAAACCCGAGGGTTTAACCAATAATTTCCACACTTTCCACGGAGTATCTGAAACATGTATTTCAAAGTCATAAACTCTTCCTAACTCATTACTTTCAGAAGAAAGTACCTTAACGTTATTTACTCTTGATAAAAATATATCAGCTTTCTCAGATGGATTTTTATTTCCATCTATAATCCCTTTTTTTAATTCAAGTTCTTCTCCATTTAATATATTTTTAATACTTTCTGGAGAGATATACATGCCTTTTTTAGTGATCAATCCAGATTCTATTTTTAGTTGAATAACCTGCCAGTATTTTTCTCTAGTTTTTGCTACTATATCCACCAATTTTGATTTCTTTTTTTCTGCAGGGTTTTTTACCACATTCCTTATCAATTCAGAATAAAGTATTGTCGCCATGATTAACACCTATCTTGTAAATTCTATTTTCCCACAATATGGACATTCTTTTTCATAATCTTTATACATATAACAATTATCACAGAAGGCTGAGCCATATCTGTGCTTTTTTGGTTCATCACTTTTTGTAAATAATTTTGTTTCTAATTTACTTAAATCTTCTTTTTTTTCTTTCTTCACTCTATTTTTTATCAATTCTTCTAGAGATGATCTTTTGATTTTAGATATCTTTTTCTTTTTAATATACTCATGTAGTTCATCTATATTTTCTAATGGATCATCCTGTGCTATTATATAGCTGTTTATTATCCTTTTCATCTTTAAGCTCAATATCTTTTTTCCCAAAAGGTTCCACCATCCTAGATTTGATCCTCTATTTCATCTAGCCTTCTTTTTAGAGTTGATATCTCTGCATCCATATCTTTCTGGAATTCTTTTATCTCATCTATATCTTCAACCATGATGTCAACTTTTTCATTATAAATTTCTAAATGTAATTCTCGTACCAATCCAAATTCTTCTATATATTCATCAAGATGTCTATCTAGATATCTTTCTATTCTGCTGTCAAGTATATTTCTTTCATAACCAGTTCCTTCTATCTCTATTTCGCCTGGAAAAATTGCTTCTTCCAATCTATCCAGCAGGTTAGAACCCCTTTCTATATTTTCATTAACAAATTCATTCATTATTTTTCCTCCTCACCAAACATATCTTTTTCAAGTCGACTAATTTCCTTCTTAGTTTTAAGAAGTTTAGCATGATCTTTCCCTTTTTCTAGCCTCTGCATTCTTTCTTCTATTTCATTCATCATAGATAATGTTCGTCTAGAAAGAATTGCGTTATCTCGTGATATTTTATCGATCTTGTCTTTTTCTTCATCTTTAAGAACAACCGATGCTTCTTTAAGATTTTCTATATATTGCTTATTCTCCATCATGTCTAATTTTTTCTGTTTTAACTGCAAATCAGCTAATTCTTGTCTTTCTTTTGATCTCTCTCTAGTATTGATGATCTTTGCAATTATGAACAATATAACGATGACTACGATCGAATAGAATATTGCCAAAAAATTTTGAGAGATAGCTTCTGCTATAGTCATTATTATACCTCCTTAGACTTTTCTTCTATTTCATTGATTCTATTTTCGATTTCATCGAACTCTGAATCTATTCTATTTCTATTAGATTTTAATTCATCTAATTCTCTAGATAGTTCATTTAATCTTTTATCCATATCGTCTGCCCAATCACTTGCTTTTTTCTTATCAACTAAATCCCAATTTTGAATGATCTCATCAAAATATTCTTCGAAATATAGCTCTACATGAGAAGGTTTGTGACCGTAGATATCACTCAAAGCTTTAGTTTTAGCTCTCCTTCTTAAATAATAGAAGAATCCAATAATTATGAGCAATATAACTATAATTAGTAAAAAGCTAGCTAATGCACCCATATTTAATCATCCTCCAGATCATGTTTTTTCTCTAAACGTTCAATTTTCCTTTTAATTTTAGAATGTCTTTGTTCAGTTTCCTCTTTCCAACTTTTAAGGTTTGAAATTTCTGTAGTGAACTCTTCAATTTTTTTATCAATGCCTTTCAAATCTGATTTTGTAGCTAAACGATACTCTTCAATATAATCTGGTAGTTTTCTAGTAACAAATTTATCAACCCTCTCTGATGGTGTTATAGGTCTCTCCTTAAAAAATCCCTTGAACCTATCAACGATCCCAACATTTCCTTCATCCGACATATTATCACACCATATAAATAGCTAAATCTTGACTATTAAGATATCTCTTTTCTTGTTATTTAATATAATAAACTTTTAAGAAATAAACTTTTCCTTTTTGGTATTATTGTTATTTTCCTTTATTTTCATGCAAATTTCCATCTCAAGATGGTAATTACCACATAACGTTTATATGGTTCTCTGGGAATAACTATTGTAAATGGAGGAATTAACTTGAATTTTAATAAGAGGTTATTTAGGATTGATGATAAAGAAGGTGTTTCCGAGGTTGTTGGTACTATATTGACTTTATCGATAACTGTCGTTTTGTTCTCATCTATTTTTGCAGGGGTCCAGTATCTTGAAACACCAGAAGGTACTACGTTTTCAGAATTCACTGCTTCATCTGAAGGTGAACATAATATAACTGTCGAGCATACTGGTGGAAAAGATTTAGAAACATTTAAAACAAGCTTGTTTATTTCATTTGATGAAACTTCACACAAATTTGATTTTGATTCTGATAAAGTCACTCTTATGGGTGAAGACCCTTCTGAATGGACAACAGGCGAGGAAGTAAAACTTAATATTTCCGACCTAAATCCAAAACAAGATTTTGTTGAATTATTAGTTATGGATACAAGTAAAAGTCAGATAATATGGAGAACTGAAGTAGAAATTTATTCACCTGTAGAGGGTCCTAGTATCCAAGATTATGGTGTGATTTATCCACAAGATTGGGACGAGTCTGTGGAAGCTGGTGAGAGTTGTAAGTTGTTTGTGGATGTTGATTATCCATGGAATAAAATTGAAAATGAAATTAATGTGCTAGTAAATCTAAATAACTTAAAAGGATTATCAAAAAATGGTATTCTGGGTACTGGATGGCATGAATTACCACATGAAAGTGGTTATAGGTTCAGCAAAAGAATAGATATAGATGCTAATCAAAAAAATAAATCCTATCTTTCAGAAGTAGCAGTTAATAATGCTGGTTCTAATGATAAAATAATAGATGAATTTGTTAATACAGGTAACAAAAATCAAACTGTAGAATGGTCTAAATCTGAATATATTGGATTGAATGTAGGACCACATACCGACATTACAGAACAACCTAACATTGTAGTGGATCCAAGTAAAATCAGTTTTATACCTGCTTCCCCTACTAATGGTGATAGTTTTACCACAAGAGCCGTGATTGAAAATCGAGGAGGTTCTTATGCGGAATTTGACGTTTATTTCAATGATACTGGAGTCCACGGTGAAACTAAAAAACAGGGTAAAATACATGGTAGAATTGCTGCTGGCGGCGGGCAAGATTTTATAGCAACCTGGCCGATAAAAGAAAGCGGAAAACATAATATATCTGTAGAAGTCACCAACATCACTTCCCCGGGAGGAGAAGACTTACGTACAACTGATAACAACGCTACAAAAGAGGTCTACGTTGCTCCAACTATTTTACTTGTGGATGATGATCACGAAAAAAATGGAGATGCTACAAAGATGAAGGGTGCACTTGAAGGTTCTGATTTTACATACGAATATTATGAGGTTAAAGGTATTCAGGGTCCTCCTGAAGACAAAATGAACAAATTTGATATCGTTATATGGATGACTGGAAGGACTAAAGGAGCGGATGTAGATAACCCTGTTTTAAGACAACCTACACTGACAGATGATGATGTAGATAATATCAAAGATTATCTAGAAAACGGAAATATGTTTTGGTTGATAGGTGAAGGTATTAGTGACGATGATATCAATACTGGATTTTTAGGAGTTAATGGTTTCGATGATTCAGACATGTATCCAAAAGTAACAACGGAAAACAAAGGTAGGATAAACGGTACTAATATTTTATCAAACACATCCTATCCGATCAAAAAAGGTAATCACAATGGCGATGAAATAAGTAGTCTACAGTCAGGTGCAAAGGAGATGGTTCTGAACAATAATGATGAAACAAAAATCGGATGTAGTTACGAAGATAAAGAAGATGACTATAAAACTGCATTTAATTCATTCCAATTCAGCTCTATAAGGGCAGGCCATTCCAAGATGGCGTACAGAGTTATCAAATGGCTTGGCAATATGAGTGAAAAGAGTGGCCATGATCTGGCTGTGTCTGATCAAGAATTCAGCACAAGAGCGCCTATGTTCAAAGATACTGTCAACATAACCGCAACGATAAGAAATAACGGTCAATTCAATGAGACGAATGCGGAAGTGAGACTATATGTCGATGGTGAATTAGATACATCTCAAATAAAGCAAGTGACCGTGCCTAAAGGAGGATATAAAGAAGATGAATTTAAAGAAGTTAACTTCACATGGACAGCAGATTCTGTAGGAGAACATGAGCTCTTAGTAAGGGTAGATCCATTCGATAAGATCGATGAAACCAATGAACTGAACAACGATATTCTTTATCAAGATTATGATGCTACGATATCCGTTCAATTTTCGGTACTCGTAGTAGATGATGATGGTAGTAAGAAAACAAACACCTATCAAAATACAACAAATGATGTGGTGGATCAATTAAATAAACTAGGATATCAAGATAAGTATGATTATGTTTTATCTAATTCAAGTGAACTAAATACTTTGTATATGTCTGAATATAATTCAGTTTTCTGGGTCACTGGTAATAACATAGGTAACAATATTAAATTGAACTCAGTCGATATGATCAATCAAGTAAAAACATATTTAGATGACTATGATGATGTATCTTTCTTCTTAGAAGGTAATAATATTTTACATGAGTTAAGAGAAGAATCTGATGAAGAAGAACTTATTAGAACATTCTTAAAAGATTATTTAGGTATTAAAAATCGTACAGCTCCTATTCAACAAAATTTGCAGATTATTAAAGGTGTAAAAAACGATAATTTAACTCATGGTATGGATTATCTAATGGATGGTTCTAGTTATAGAAACATGAGTGTAACTGATAACGGAGCAGAACCTATATTTAAAAACGGAGAGAAAACTGTTGGGACTAAATTTGATAACCAAGATAAAGCGTTCAAAACTGTAACACTTGGATTTGACTTATCAAATATAGAAGGTCCGAATGTACACGAAGATTGGTATGGTGATTTCAATAAAGATGTAAACATGTCAGCTGGTCCAGCACGAGAAGAGTTCGTGTATATGCTTACTAAATGGTTTGGAAATGAAGATGATAGAACTGAGCTTAGAATATCTGATGTCGATATAAACGTCGAAGTTAAAAATCCTATGTTGGGTAAATCTTACAGGATGACTGCTACCATCCAAAATGTAGGTTACAAAGGTTCGAGTGCACTGGTTAGGTTCATGGATGGTGATTCTTTAATAGCTTCAGAAAGTATCTTTGTAGATGCAGATTCTACACATACTGTAGAAATAAATTGGGAACCATTGTTTGCTGGATACAATAATTCTGAAACTAACATAAACTCTGAAAGAAACATTACGATACTTGTTGATCCTTTATGCGAAGAAGATGAGATTGGGGGACATACTGGAAACGATGATATGAATTTCAATAACGTGGATGTGAAAAGAGTGCCAGTGTATTTTTTCTGGGATGATATGGAAAATGACGCAAATAATTGGAATCATGAAGCTACGTTAGCTAATATAAATGGAGAATCTCCTATAGACTATCTAGGTGAAGGTTATGAAAAAGTGTATACTGATATCATGGATGATTGGGACCACACTATGTCTAAAGGTATGAATACTACGAAGGCCATGTCTCATACTGATCCAAACTCTTACTGGTTAACAGAACCTTATCCTACTAATGAGACCAAAAGAATACCTCTAGATGTTGCAATGGTTATAGATAATAGTGGTTCAATGGCTGGAGACCCTATTTCAGATGCTAAAACAGCAGCAAAGAATTTTGTTGGAAAGCTAACAGCGAAAGATAGAATCACTATATTTACTTTTGATAATACAACATCTGGTAAGGAAAGCCCTCGTCAAATAATTAAATACACCTATATGAACGAAGAAAATAAGGAAGTTGTCAATAGAACGATTGATAACTTAAAAGCTGAATGTAATACTCCTTTATGGGATACTACTGGTGAAGCGATCTCGTATTCACAAAACAATCAAAGAAGTGGGGAAGCCCGAAGGATAGTTATGTCTTTGACTGATGGAGACGATCATGGAACTGGTAGGGAGGAAACAGGCAGTGAAACATATTGTCCAGGAGCTCCAGCAGATACATCATATGACGAAAGAACTTGGGGTCATGAAGATGGAAATGTATGGGGTGATTCTGCAGACTATAATAACCAAGGACCATACAACAATGAGGATGTTCTTAGATCTTTTGACGGTAATGACCCTGAGTGGGAATGGATAGATGATTCTACTCGAAAAGGTCTACTTGAAGCACCTATGCCAGTTTACACTGTAGGATTAGGTGTCGATCCTCATGCTGATGATCCTGAGAATCCAGATATGGATGGCAACTATCCATTTACAACTGAATATGACCTATGGAGGATAGCTGAATCTTCAGATGGTGAATACTTCTATGCACCAGATTCTGGTGATCTTGATTCTATATTCAAGTACATTTACGAGAACGCTTCTGAAGAAGCCGAAGCTGGTAATGTTACAAGTGTTGGTTTTAGCGGTTCAGATAATCAACAATCAGAAAACGAATTAAATAACTATGGAAAAATTAATGCAAAACTCATGAGTACAACGGATACCGTTTTTGCAGATGACTTTGAAAGTGATGATTGGACAAGTCCAGGGTATGTTGGCTTTTGGGGAAGGTATGGTTTTACTAATATAAATGACGGTGATCCTATACAGGGAGATTGGGATGCTGAGATGATTGCTCAAGAAAATTTGTGGGGTAATTGGTATAATTCCTACATATATCATGATGTTGGATTAGGTACAATATCAAATGAAATCCAGTCTATAGATTTGAGTTTTAGTGAAAAAAGAACTGATGCAGAAGGAAATGACGATTTTATTGTACAGATTAGCACCGATAATGGAGATAATTGGATTGATAGACACACATATTCAGGCACTGGTGAGAACAGTAATGAAAATTTCAACATCACTAGTGAGGTGGGTTCATCTGATAGTTTTCTTGTAAGATTTAAAATGGATGCTACTGGAAACAGATGGGATTCAGATTATTGGTATATAGATGATGTTGAAGTTACTGTAAAACATAAAGGTGGTGGCGGAGGTGGAAACCAACCACCAACTGCATCCTTCAGTTACTCTCCATCTGATCCAGATGTTGGAGATACAGTTAACTTCTATGATCAATCATCTGATTCTGATGGCAGTGTGGTTTCATGGTCCTGGAATTTCGGTGATGGAGATACAAGTACAGCTGAAAACCCGACCCATAGTTACTCTTCTGAAGGAACTTATACTGTTGAATTAACAGTAACTGATGATGATGGTGCTACTGATACAACAACTCAAGAGATTGATGTAGGACCAAATGAAGATCCAGTTGCTTCCTTCAGTTATTCTATAAATGATTATACCGTTGATTTCACAGATGAATCGTATGACAATGACGGTCATATAACTGACTGGTCATGGGATTTCGATGATGGAGATACAAGTACAGCTGAAAACCCGACCCATAGTTACTCTTCTGAAGGAACTTATACTGTTGAATTAACAGTAACTGACGATGATGGTGCTACTGATACAGTAAGTAAAGACATCGAGGTACCAAATGACCCTCCAATAGCTTCATTTACATATTCACCATTTAATCCAGATATAAGTGAAACAGTAGTATTTACTGATGAATCAATAGATTCTGATGGTTCTGTAGAAGAATGGTCTTGGGATTTCGGTGATGGATATTCGAGTACTACTCAAAATCCTACACATAGCTATTCTTCAGCAGGAGAGTATACAGTAACTTTAACAGTTACTGATGATGATGGTGCTACTGATACCAATAGTGAAACGATCCAAGTTGGAGATAATATTCCTCCTTCAGCTTCATTCACTTATTCTAAATCAGGACTTAGAGTTTCATTCACAGATCAATCCTCAGATAATGATGGAAGCATAGTGTCTTGGACCTGGGATTTCGATGATGGAAGTTCTAGTACATCACAGGACCCAATCCATGATTATGCTTCTGAAGGAACATATTCTGTTACACTGACAGTTACCGATAACGATGGAGCTTCTGATTCAGTAACAAAATTGATAAGTGTATCAGAAGGTGGAGGAGAAGGACCTAGCGGATTGGTCTCTGGTAAAAACAGTAATAAAACTGCTGTAACACATGCTTTCGACTTAAACAATTACAAAACTGCAACTTTGACATTTTGGCATAAATACAATATCGTTCCAGGAGCTAATGGTGCATTTATCCAGATAGGTTATCTTGATAATGGTGAATGGTTATGGAACTATACCAAGCCTGTAAAAGGTGCATATACAGGAAATATGGATATGAGTGTAGAAAGAAACGATAGCTTCGATAATGAAATGAATTGGTGCTGGAATGGTGTAAGTGGTGGAGGTACTTTCACCTGGGATTATGTTAAGTTGAATATCTTAGACTATGTACCTGAAAACATGAGAGACGACGTTAGAATCAAGTTTAACTACACTCAATACGGTGGAGGTACAGGCTATGGATGGTTTATTGACGATGTAAAAGTTATTGGTTCAAGGAAATCAGTGAACGAGATAGAAAATGATGACATGATGGATGTTTGGCAAAAAGTAAATGCTACAGGTCCAAACGGTAAAGAAAGTAAGGCATGGTGGAATGGAATAAATTATAGAAAAACTACTGAAAAAATCAAAACAGGTATAGATAACAGTCTTGTAAGTACTCCAATAGACCTAACAAGAGCTGATACAGCTTACCTAAATGCTGAATTTAAATTCAACCTAAATAACGAAGCTGGTAGCCCTCCAGATGGTTTCAGAGTTGAGGTAAGCACAGATAATGGAGTATCTTGGATGCCTATCAACGATGGTGTTAGATCAGCTATGGGTGTTTCAGGAACCGGTACCGATGACGACAAGGATGGGAAAACAGATTCAGGCATATCAATCAATGATAGTGACTGGGTAACAGCAGGTTCACTTTCAAGGCTCAATGTTGATCTTTCTGGTTTCTCAGGAGAAACAATATTGATCAGATTTAGGATGGTTA
>CAZEXI010000047.1:0-16267 GCA_964516805.1 uncultured Thermoplasmata archaeon | reverse complement strand
ACTGTTCAGAGGGTCAAAATGAATTAATGAAAATACTTGAAAAGTTAGATTATGAAGTCGTAAGATACTTCTTCAATATGGTAAGACCAGATCTTAATGGTATACCTAATTTTCAACTACCGAAAGGAATCGAAATAAGAAAATCTAAAAAAGAACATTACAGAAAAATATGGGATGCAGGAAAAGAAGCTTTTAAAGACGAATGGAATGAACCAGAATGGCAGGAAGAATGGTACTATGAGTGGTTAGAAAGTCCATATTTTCAACCTGAACTTTGGAAGATCGCGTGGAAAAATGAGGAAGTTGTCGGACAAGTAAGAAGTTATATCGATAAGAAGGAAAATAAAAAGTTTAACAGAAAAAGAGGATATACTGAAAACATTTGTGTTAGAAAACCCTGGAGAGGTCAGGGAATAGCAAAAGCCCTTATAGCTAAAAGTTTAAAAAAATTAAAAGAAGTTGGTATGAAAGAAGCTGCTCTTGGAGTAGACGCAGAAAATCCGAGCGGGGCATTAAACCTCTATAGAAAACTTGGTTTTAAGAAAGAAAAAACAATAAAAAATTACAGGAAAAGTTTGAATAAAAAATAATTTATAAATTACTTAACTCTATATCAATTCATTCTTTAACTCATTAATAACCTCAGAATGTTTGCTCTGATCTGCAACAGCTTTTTTAACACTTCGTTCGATAAGTGTACTCATTTTATTCTTAGAAATAACACCACCATTCAAACCCATTGATTTAGCCTCTTTCTTTACAACGATCTTAGCCATCGGTCCTGCTCTTTTTCCTAATTCTTTTTTCAAAAATTTTAATTCAGCCATACTTTCACCTCTTGATTGTGTAACTCTACATAAATTTTATCAAACAAATCCGTCGAAGATGAGTTAACCTTTTCCATACATAACACCTAATTGATTTTACCTTGTCTTGCAAGAACCAAACCTTCCATTTTCCAACATAATTACTTAATAAGAAATATTAGACTTATAATTTTTGGCGGTATATCAATAATAGATAAAATTTTATTAAATATTATCAAATATTGATTGGATTCAAAAAATTTAGACGTTTATAAAAGATAAAATTTTTATAAATTATATGATTTATATCGGTAATTCAACATCCTATAGAGTTTGTGACCATGGCAAAAGGAGATGATTCGAAGGTAACTTATCTTCAGGTGTTGAAAAATAAGTACTTTTTAGTGTATAATACAACCACTTTTCTTTCCATATTTGGCTCCACCTTGACTTCAATAGCACTTATCTTACTTGCTTTTGGAGATATCGGATCTATTTTGAATGTTAGTTATTACAGGATAGCTTCTATGGTCCCAGTACTTTTACTTGGTTTGGTCGCAGGTGTATATGTGGACAGATTCGGAAAGAAAAGATCATACTTGTACTCATCATTAGCTGGGGCAGTGGTGATTCTGATACCTATCTTTTGGAGAGACCTATACACGATCGTTCTTGTTGCTTTATTGTTGTCCACCTTTGGATTGTTTAAAAGTTCCTCTCATGAAGCAATACTCCCAATGATATTGAAGAAAAAAGAGATAAAAACCGCAAATTCTGTCACAAGGATGGTAACTTCAGGCGGGGCGATCATAGCTCCAACTCTCTCTGTCTTTTTCATAAATTGGTATGGGTTCGCTTTAATATTTTTAATAGATTCGATAACTTCCATTTTGGATGCGGTTTGTATTTATTTCATACCTATCGAAGAGAATAAAAAAGGAGAAAGTAGAGATGCGACAGTAATCGCTGATATAAAAGCATCTTTGAAACATCTAAGAGAAAGAAAAACTGTAGTTTTTTTATTCTCTAGTGGCTTTCTGATAATCTTGATGGGAAGTGGTCTTGGTCTTTATATTTTAGAATATAATGATCTATTATTTGCGACTAGGATACCTTATGGTTATTATAGGTCGGCACTATATGCAGGTTCTTTCCTCGGTGGTTTTGTAACTGGAAAATTTTTCCAAGAGATATCTTATCGATATCTAATGACTTTATCAGCTGTTTTATTTGGATTATCTATTATAGGTCTTTATTTATTCCCATTTGTGTTTTCCTTCATATTATTTGGTATAACGTTTGGTATTGGAAATGCAATCGCAGGTATAAGTACAGAAGCTGGTATGCAAGAACTTTGTGATCAAGAGTATTTAGGGAGAATATCTTCGTTTTCTCACATAGTATTACAAGGTGCAGGGATGTTAGCAGTAATTCTTGCTGTACTCATGCTCAATCTGTTTACCACATCGAATGCTATGCTTATCGCTGGGACAATCCTTTTGATGATAGCTATTTTCCTGATGATCCTAACTGTAAAAAATAAAAAATGAACGATTCCATAAATATCTAATATTCTGTTAAGTTAAGATATAAAACTGGTAATCAAAATGAATTTGAAGTTACTGTTTCATAAATAGAAAGTCATCCTACTGCTATTTTATTTAAACTTTTATTAGTTTCATCATCTGTATGATCGCATATATCAGCTTTCTCATCACCTTCCACAACCGCTTTAGCAGCTTCTTTACATGAGTTATATCCACATGCTCCACAGTTATAACCGGGTAGTTCATCAGTGATCTTGTCTATTACCAGATCAGTCTTACTAGATTGCTTTACGATCTGAGATTTTTCAACAGCCTTCTCAGTGATCATACCAATACCTATCACTGCTGGAACGGTCAATAAGTATCTTGTCAACATGAATGACAGGCCCATGAATTTTGTTTCAACCACAAGCATCGGCGCCTTTATCACCGCCCATGCACTGAGTATGATCACTGTATTTGATATCGATGATCCTTTTTTGAGCAGTGTGTAAGTAACTGGAAATGCAGCATATATAGGTCCAGCGGAAAAAGAGCCGATCAATACAGATATCAATCTACCTTTTATCCCAGCATCTTTACCGAAGGTTTTCATTATAGTTTCCTTAGGCACCCAAACTTCGACCATCCCTGTGATCACAAAGACTGCTGGAAGTATCTCTAACATCTCTAGAAGGTAATCTGATGTTAACAATAGACTGTCTATTCCGATTGGAGGGGAGTAAATAAAGAATGCAATATATGCAAAAATAGTGACAAAAGCTATTTTATTATTTTTTATTACATTTTTCAAATCACTTTTATTCATAATATCAAACCCATCCCGAGTGATATCAAGATAGCAGCAATAAAGCTCAATACGTTTCTAACCAGAGTGAACCTTTTACCGAAATGTTCGATCTCAATCGGTGCTGTAACAAAACCTACCATGGTTAGAGTTGTGATAAAAGCAGCTAAAGAAACAAGATGAGCACCTCTGTCTAATAGTGAAGCAGATAATGGGAAAGCTACGAAAGCTGGTATGATAGTAACAGTTCCAAATAAAGCTGCGTAAATCGTGCTTAAAAATTTAGAAGTTCCACCAAGAATATATTTTATCGATTCAGGAGGTACCACGGTTAAAAATAAACTAATCAAAGCTAAGATCGAAATTATTTCCACTGCTATGCTTTTGAACCGTCCTTTAGCTATCGATAAACTTTCTTTTGTTTTTTCTTTATCTTTATTAAATGACCAGACAAATAGTCCTACAGCGAGTGTTATGAGAGCTATTGTAGTGATATCCATTAATTAACACCTATTACGTTGTGTAATACTACGTTATGTAATATAAATATTTTGTCCAAAAGTAACAAATAATTAAGATTCATTTTTCATCATGATATAAATGCAGAAAAGGATGCCCAGCCAGATTATAAATTACGTCATACTCGAAACTATGGATGAGGAAGGTTCTACTTATGGTTATGAACTGATAAAAAAGCTTAAAAAAATATCAAACGATTACTGGGATCCAAGTTATGGAACTATCTATGGAGCTCTTAACCGGATGGAAAAAAATGACCTGATTGAAAGAGCTAACAAAGGGAAGGAAGATAGGAAATATTATTGTTTAACCGAAAAAGGTAAAGGGGAACTTAAAAAAAGAGAGTCTGAAATTAAAGAGATGGGTGAACAGGCTCAAGACATGGTCCTTGGATTTTTGAATGTATATGAAAATATTTATGGGAAAAAGGACTTTAAAACGCTGATAGAAAAAATGAGAAAAGAGCTTGATGTATAGCCTATCTTTTAACTTTCTTTATTCTAATTTTTCCTTTAAATCTTTGATCTCCTCTACATTTTTCTCGATCTCATCGACCTTCTTTTTTTCCTTTTCTTCAACTTCAGAGATTATCTTATCAAAACTTTTATTCAATGTATAATGGTGAACCGGTCTACCTTTTCCTTCCTTTTTTACTTCATCCTTAGAAATCCAATCTTTCTCCATTAGATCATTGACGGCTACTGATACTTCTGGCTGTCTTAATCCTGTTTCGGATTCGATTTCCCTACTTTTTGTTTCTTCTTTACGGAGAATAAACAGTAATGTTTTTGCAACGTTTTTACTCATACCTGTTTTGTACAATCGATCGATTAAATCTTTCTCCTCCTCGGTGAACCCTTCGTCCATATTATACACCAAATAAAAATTTATTATATATCACTTATAAATGTTTTCCTTTATTATAAAGAAAAAGATTTGTTTATTATTCATATAATCGGGTCAAAGTATATAAACAACCCCTATTTTCTTCTCATTAATAAGAAAATTAGGAAACGGAAATAACATGAATAGTTTTGAAACATTTAAAGACATGCCTTTAGACGGGGATACAAAGACTGCTCTTAATGAGATCGGTTTTGAAAAACCAACAGAAGTGCAGGAGAAATCTATTATCCCCTCTCTAGAGGGTAGGGATGTTGTAGTACAAGCGCGTACAGGTTCTGGAAAGACTCATTCTTTTTTGTTACCTGTATTTGAGAAGATCGAGGGTGGATGTGGAATAGAAGCTATCGTTTTAACACCTACACGTGAGTTAGCACAGCAGGTAGAAAATGAAGCGAGTAAGATAGGCAAACACCATGATATAAACACGTTAGCTGTGTATGGTGGAGCTAGTATCAATTATCAGATCAATCATTTACCAGAAACCTCATTCGTAGCAGGAACACCAGGTAGAGTAATGGACCTGATGCGCAGAGGTGAACTTAAATTAGACAATTTGAAGTTCTTTATATTAGATGAAGCAGACAGGATGCTCGATATGGGTTTCCTAGAAGACATTAAATGGATAATATCCAAGACTAACAAAGAAAAACAGGTTATGCTTTATTCAGCAACTATGCCTGACGAGATAGTCACGTTATCTAAAAAATACACGAATAATCCTGTAAAGTTGAAACTCAGTAAAGATGAGATCTCTGCAAAAGGGGTCAGTCAATACTACGTTTCAGTAGGGAGGAAGAATAAATTAGCAGTTCTATCTGCATTACTAGATAATGAAAAAGGGAAGTATCTCATTTTTTCCAACACAAGGAAATGGACTAGAATCTTATCTGATAAACTCAGGAAATACGGTTACAAAGCACATGAAATGCATGGAGATATGAGTCAATCTGCAAGAACTAAGACTATGAACAATTTCAAGGGCGGTAAAATAGACATCTTAGTCTCAACCGATGTGGCTTCTAGAGGTATAGACGTTGAAAACATCACACATGTGGTAAATTATGATGTACCAAAATATGAAAAAGATTACGTTCATAGGATAGGTAGAACTGGTAGGATGGGAAAGGATGGAAAAGCTATCACATTTGTAACAAGGGATGAGATGGAATTTTTAGAAAGGATAGAGGATTTCATAGATAATACTATAGATAGATTAGAAGTAGAAGGAGAGGGAAAAGTCAAGCGAAAAACCGATTACAGCCATCATTCAGATATATTTGGCATGGTAACGTTTGAATTCACTCTCGATCATGAAACAAGGAAATGGGATCTTATAAAGAAGATACAAAAATACGGTATCAGAGAGGATGAAGTCGGTAAGATGAGTTTAGATGGAAAAACTGGTGAACTTCAAGTGATAGAAGATAAAGCAAGCAGAGTCACCGAGATGAATTTCTTTGAAAATATTGAACTGATGGAAAAAGATCCTAGAGAGAGGTAATAACATTCTCTCTTCCAAATTTTATTTAAAATAATGAGAGAAGTAAGTCGACTAAAAATAATTTCAGGTCATAAAGATATCAAACGTCATATTTAAATTGATGGTTGATAAATATTTTTTATTTTATTAGATTTTGTGCTTAATTTGTATTATAATGACAAATTATTTATAACAATTATGCAATTGTACATATGTACAATAGGTCACAAAGGTCATATATCACGATAATCACCCTCCCTCCCTTTTTTTGTGACGATTCAGCTTTTTAACATAAATAAATCTTTCTCTTAAAATTCCTTACCATCTATTTTATACCCTTTTCCATCACATTCTGAACATTCTCCGTTCCCTTGGCATTCTTCACAGTTTCCATTACCTCCACATTCAACACAATCACCTGTACCGTCACAAACTTCACACATGCCATGACCACCACATTCTACGCATATTCCATCTCCGCCGCAGACTTCACATGTGCTGAACCAACCAGTTTTACCTGAGCCTCCACAATTCGGACATTCCCCACTTCCATCACAGTTGGAGCAGTAACTAGTTCCTTCACAACTGATACAATCACCGGTGCCTTCACATTTTAAACAATCACCGGTTCCTTGACAAATAGTACATTCACCTGTCCCACTACATTTTTTACACTCTACTTTATTTAATATATTCTCCTTATAATCATTCAATCTTTTCAACACATCTTCGTCATCTAATATTTCATTAGCTCTTTCTAAACAATCGATCGCTTCTTCCTTTTTACCCAGGTTCCACAATTTTTCAGCCTTCCCTACCCATGCTTCCTTGCATTTTTCATCCAAATCTAATATCTTATCAAATCTTTCAGGGATAGATTGGTCCTTTGCTTCTTCAAGTAATTCATTTATCTTTTCTTTTCGGTGGTCTTTACTTCCATCTATTTCATCAGCTTTCGAATAAAATTTCTTTGCTTCATCGATTCTACTCAAATCTACTAGGGTATCACCATACATAGTGATGAGGTCTGGATCTTGATCTATCCTGATTGCTTTTTCTAAGGATTCTAGAGCTCTTTCACTCATATCCCTCTTTTTTAAAGCTCTAGCTTTATGTAAGTAGGTGTTTTTGTTCTGTTTATACTTGAGAGCTTCATTATAATACCCTAGCGCTCCTTTATAATCCCGGTATTCAAAAAGAGTATTACCTCTCAACATGAAACCTTCATATGATTTATCTATACTCAAAGATTTTTTAGCAAATTTCTCTGCCCTTTTGATCTGCCCATCTCTGAACAATAAAGATGAAATCTTTAGATATATCTCATGATCATCTATGGACAATCGATAAGATTTATCTGACTTTTCTATCCTATCGATGATCTCATTAATTTCATCAGTTATCTCTATTTCATTTTCATCCATCTCGATATCTATTTTAACATCTTTCAAGATTTCATTGGCCTCTTCTTCAATACTTTTGCTCATCAGTATCCAATCTTACAGAATACCTTGGATTAAATATTATTTTGGTTCACATCTTTCTTAGACTCTAATGATAAAGTGTTACTTCTATTAATATTACTCTCAACATAAATAAAAATTAGAAAACCACCAACTTATTGAAAATTTATGTCAAAAATTTCTATTTTCTAATTTCATCAACGGTTGATTTGAGTTGTTTGACCTTGCCTAAGCTTACTGCATTCTCTACTTCGCCATCTTTTTTAAAATAAGTTCCAACTATTGCACCGTCTGCCTTGGCCATCAATTCATCTACATTTTTAACAGACAACCCTGAACCTATGAAAACTGGCGTGTCGACTTTTGACTTTACTTTATCTATTTCAATAGAATCTGGTTCTTCCCCTGTCCTATTTCCACTAACAATCAGTGCATCAGCTAAACTTCTATCTGCTGTTTCTACAGCAGCTTCTTCAATATTTTCTGGATAGATAGTCTTACCATGCTTAACATGAATATCTGCCATTATGAAACACTTGATATCATTACTTTCTCTAAACCGCTGTATCTCTCCTGCCTCACCCTCTATCAACCCTTCAGATGTCGCGTTTAACCCAGAGTAAACATTTATTCTTACAAAGTCAAGATTTAGCACTTTAGCTATTGATAATGCTGCTTTCCAGTCATTTCTTAAAACATTAATACCAACAGGGATATCAGATAGTTCACAAATTTTCTCGATCACAACCGATAAAGATGAGACCGTCATATCACTAATCTCTTTAACAAACGGTTTGTCACCATAATTCTCTACAATCAGCCCATCGACTCCTCCTTCAATAAGATTCTTCGCATCACTTAAAGCTGAATTTAAAACTGAATTCATTGAATCAAAACAAGGACTACCTGGTAGGGGATTAAGATGAACTACACCTATTATAGGTTTCTCTTTCTTAAAACCTAACATAATATAATGAATCTATTTAGAAGTATTTAATTTTGATGATAATCTTTATAATAAAAAACCTATAACCAATGGATGTTTGACTATCTACTCTCAAAGATGGTATGGATAATCGCTGCAGTTCTCCTGACTGCTTCAGTCATAAGTATTTTCACATGGCAACAAAAATCCCTGCACGAGACAAAACTAGAAGAACAGATAGAAGATATATCCGGAATTATTGATGAGGTCTCAACCACAAATTCAGAATTTAATATCTCTATTTCATTCGCTGATAAAAGAAGTGATTACTATTTCGATTTGCCTACCTCTTGCAATTTGAATTTTACAACAGATTATATCTATTTCCAAAATAATGATCAAAGAGGAAGTGAAAGAATATATGATGACATTTATTTGTATGACCCTATTTTATTAAATGAAGATACACCTTCATTGACCCTAAATAAAATACAAAATAATGTATCTTACTACGATCTAGATAGGAATGATCAAATTATAGTGGAATCCAAGAAATTTAAACAAAATTATAAAACGTTTATATATCCTAAGGATGAAAATAAAACTGATCATATAAACCAAATAAAAAGTATAAGTAAAAAATTAAAACGATTTAACAAGTGGAACATTTCTACAATTAGAAAAGGTATGATAAATAAATCTCAAAAATTAACCATAGAAAATAACGTAAGTATATACAAGAATTTCTTTATTACCTCATTTCAAGATAAAATAATTCCCAGTACAATAAGTAAATTACATCTTTGGGAACCTTCTCAATATGAAATCAAACCCGAAACCATCATCAATAATGACTCTGAGAATAGAGTTATATCTATAAGAAGCGATATGAAATTAACCTTGGAGAGAAGAAGAATTAAATCAGATGGAAATGATATCATATTGAACTTCTTATATGTATAAATACCTTATTTTTCTACTAAAGTACCAGATATTAGTTCAAAATCTGGCATAACCAATCCAAAAGTTATTTTCCATCTACCAATATCGTAGTCAAATACACTTGCTAAAGCTGGGATATTTACCATAAAATAAGCACTCGTATTCTCAGTTAGACTGCTCTCGATACCTAAACTTGTAGATTTGAACAGACTTTCTGGAGGGTTCAGGTCAAAAGAAGGTAAATCCTTATCGATAATATCCGCTAATGCGTTCTCTATAATTTTGTACATCCATAAAACGAAATCATAAACAGCTTTTTCATTATTTATACTAAATGTTAATTCTATATCTACGCCATTGATACAAGCTGTAAAGAAAATGGCCATAGTTTTAACAAACTGCTGAATAAACGATATAACTTGATCGATAAATTTCTTTATAAAAATCTGAATAAAGTCTATAACATATTGATAACTAAATGAAGTGTCGTCCATAGCTCGAATACTATCCCTGAAAACTTTATCAAGCATGCCAGTAATTATACTTCTTGATTGATTCAAATTTTCGTATTCAAATATTAAACCTAAATCTAAACCAGTCACAACAACAGGACCTATAGGAATTTTAGCTTCATCGATTGGAGTATATTTACCTAAACTTATTTCATATGAATCCAATACTGTAGTATCTACAGGACTTGTCAGATTGATGTATGAACCACTTGTTTCTCCTTGAAGTTCAAACCATGAATCATATATGAAAAACGGATCTTCGTTTCGAGAAGTCTCTGGATTGTATAACGGATCTATCTGCCAATCAGCTTCAATATCTCCAACAGAAAATTTACCGAAGCAGACTACATCATTCTCTAGAACATTGAAATTAAAATCAAAACTATTTCCAATTATATCGCCTGATAAACTGATATTTAGGAATCTGTATAATTTACCCTGGTGATTTGGTAGACCTGTTTTTTCTTTATATGTATCTACTAATAAGGTCAAGCCAAGCAGATGAAATTTATGTCTAAAATTACCCAATCCAGCGCTACATAATCCTGTCAAGTCAGAAATTCTTGGTCGGATAAGGTCTACAACCACTTTTCTTACTACTTTACCAAATAATTGTATTATCCTTTCAGAATTATCTTTTATATAGTTGACCATATTTTCAATAAGGTTCATTATTTTCTGGATACCATCTATAAGAAATGAAATAGAGTCTTTAATAAAATTCCAAGCTTTCTTCAGAAAATTGACAACATCAGAAATGAAAGTATTGCTTTTATTGTAATCTACTTCATCTAAACCCCAGCCAGAACTTACAGTTATAGAAAAATCAAAAGATATTTGGCATGTTCTATTTTTAGATAATGTTTTTTCAGTTCCATCTAACAGGATATCTTGCTTCTTATTTTCTAAACTTATTTCAAAACTTGTTTTATCTATTTCTACATCCCAACTTGTTTCATATGGTCTCTCTGACATCTCGTTTACTTTTGTGTAATGTATTCCTTTTGGCTTACCAATTTTAATATTATTTTTAATATCCAAATAATTAGGTTTTAGCTCCGTTTCTATTTCAACTGATTTACTTGAAGTTCTTCCCCTAAATTGATCTGTGCTTGACCAGTATTCAAATCCTTCTCCTTCTAATAAAGGCAATCTATATTCCAGATTTTGCATCTGATTACTCATGATAATATTAGAGGTTGTTTTAGTGATAAACGATTCAAGCAAACTGAATAAGGAAAAATGCTCAGCACCCCTGCCAATAATAGAAAATACTTTTCTCTCGATATAATTTGCTTCTATATCTTCTCCATTTTTACTAATTTTAAAAGAATAAGCATCTTTACCAATTAAAAAATTACCTTCATTATCCGTTGCAGATCGTATTTTGAACATATACTCTTTTCCAGCAACAAAATTTTGATGATACAGATAGAGTGATTTATTATTATATCCCCATATCTCTCTCCAGTTATCAACATATGGATTACAATAATAATCAAATTCATTTGGATCCATCGATTCTGAAAATGAAATCTTTAAAGGAGCATGTGATAAAACTCCAGCAGAACCGTCATCATGCGAAAATGATTCAATTCTAGGACAAGTTATATCCCTTGTTTTAAAAGAAAATGGTATACTTTCCGAATCTAAATATCTCCCTTTTTCATCTGCAATGTCAAGATATATCTTATATTTTATACCTTCTTTTAAGGATTCAAATTGTATATTTAGTTCTGTTTTGTCTCTATTCCAAACTTTTTTCACTTTTCCACTTCGTACTGACGGGAATATACTATATGAAAATGAACTTTTATCCATCACTGTATCAAAGACAAATTTTAACCTATTTTCTCCTGTCGATTCATCGTAATAATTGCTCTCAATTATACCAGGATGTGTGATCCTTTCTTTAGTTTTAAATTCTATTTCAAGAAGAGTGTTCTCAGTATGTCCGCCTTTGGTTATAATAGTGTTGTCTGATTTAGTCCTTATCTCTTCAAGATGAAATCTCAGATCGATGTTTTTTCCAAATCTAAAAGAGGAATGGTATAATTTCATTACATCCATATTATGATTCAAACTATAACTCCAATCAGGACTCTCAACGTTACATTCAATCAAAGAATCGATGTCTATATCATTTTTTACCGGCTCTGAAAAGACGAGTAAAATAGGTCTACCTTTAGCTATATTTTTGAGTTTATTTCCATTTTTAAAAGGATAATAAGACTCTACAGATGCAAATTTCTCAGTTTTCCAATTGATTGTATTCTCATCTATTAAAGAAGAATTGATCCCTTTATCCTTATCTGTTACATCACTTATATTCAGCGCATAATCCACCGATCTTTCATATGTACTAACAGGTCTAAAGATAACCTCTCTTTTACCGATCCATGTTATGTCAAATTCTATGTATGGTCTAATCGAGTATTTGATCGACGATCTATCAACGTCTTCAGAAAAAGTGATCTTTATCTTTTGATCAACATCCCAAGAATAACTTGCATTTGGAGAAACCTCTTCTATGAATGGTGCATCATCAACCAATATCTCTGTACTGGTCGTATTGGTTAAACCGTCGTTATCAATAACTGTTAATTTTACAGTATAATTTCCAGGGGCATCAAAAATATGTGAAGTATTTTTCTCATAAGCGTACGAACCGTCTCCAAAATCCCATGTTCTATTTACTATCTCACCATCATGATCTAGACTTTTATCTTGGAATGATACAGATTCACATTCTGTAATAATTGATGAAGAAGAATCAAAACGGGCATGAGGTAATCTATTTTCAATATGAATCGTTTTATTTATAGCAGTGCAGCCACCATCATCATCCCATACCTTAAGTACTAGACCATAAGTCCCTTCGTAAGTATAACTGTGATTTAAACAATCTTTATTACTTGTATTTCCGTCATCAAAATCCCAAAGAATTTTTTCTATTTTTCCATCTATATCTCTACTTGTTTGATCAAAGGTAATATTTTGATCTGTTTTTAAATGTATCTCGGGATCTATTTTTAACTTAACAAGAGGTGAAGTATTATTGACATAGATTCTTTTTGAAGCCTGTTTCATATCTCCATTTTTATTAGTTATGTTCAGCGTTACATTATAGAAACCATCATCTGAAAAGTTATATTCAAATTCTGAACCATAAAATGTCCCACATCCTTCAATTGACCATGTCCTATTAGCGATGGAAGTGTTGTCTTTATTTAAATCAGTGAACGTTACCGTATCCATTGTGGATGGAAATGAAGGTGAGTAGTTAAATTCAACAACATGTTTAGATTTTATTTTTTCGTATCTTAATGAATTTAATTTAAAGTTATTTCCCTTAGAACATGAAGTAAGCTCTTTTTGTTTTAATTCTGTATTTTTTTCTTTAATCAAATCTTTTCCTTCTTTATTATCGTTCAGTTCTGTACTCAAATTTGAATAGGTTTGCTTTTTTCTTGTTTTATTAATAATACTTTCTTCTATTTCTTTACCCTTTTCACTTATTACATTTTCACCAGTTAACTTATTTTGAAAGGCTTTTCGATCAGTTGATTTATATTCATCTCTCATACCTCCATATTGGTATGCATCCAAGGCTTGTATTATTATCCCGTCATCTTTGGAATGAAATTCTCCATTCTCTTGTTCACCTATCTCCCTCTTCCTTATCTTTTTATAACTTTTACTAATTTCATCATCTTTGTTTATAGAGTTTTTTATTTCGTCGATTTTACTATCTGTTCTTACCCCACCATTTTTTGCAATAAACAATATGTCTTTTTTATCTATATTGCAAGATGAATCAACTGTAAAATCTACAGGTTCATTGATTTCTCCTTGAATTATATCAGTTTCTTCATTCTCTATTGTTAAAAATTTGTTGTCTTTATCAGCCAAAAAATGTGCTGTTTTATTTATAACCTCTTCAAGATATTCTTCTTTATCCATCAGATCGTCATAATTTTCTTTAAGCCAATCCTTTAATTTTATTATTCTCTCATTTTCTTTTTGATGATCCTTAACTATGTTAGAGATGTTAGACGGATTTTTCCTGTAATATGATACTGTATCGTGAACTGCTTGTATTACCTCATTTTTTACAGAGGTTAAAACAGATTTTCTATCACCTGGATCAACCTTGATATATCTATACCGATTCAGGGAGTTGTTTCCCATAGTACTCATTATGTTTTCTGATATATCACTGATAATATTTTCAAGTGTGTTTTTAAGGTCATCTTTTAAATAATCTTCATTTACGATTTCTTCGAAATCTTTAAAGAGCTTTTTCCAAACCTCCCTATCAGCATCTAGAATGTCTTTAGGTTTAAAGAGTATAGGACTATTTTCAAAACTTATCTTCGCTTTTCCCTTTAGATAATCATATCCTGCTAGTATCTCCTGAGCCCCACATCTTAAATTTCTTACTGAGCCATCATTCATCTCTATTTTAGCCTGCTTATCGCAGGTATCATCCCTTCTTCCTTTGTGAATGTTATCATGAGAGCAATTATACTTAAACCATTTATGTTTATCAGAAGTATATTTAGCCTTAAATCTTAGAATATAACTTAGACCACTTTTTTCAGGTAGTTTTGGATAATCGTTTATTTTTTCATCTTTATAATTATTGTACAAAGTATAGTTTTTTCTTATCAAGTTTGTCGAGCCTAAACCAGCTCTAACAAAAATTTTCTTTACCCAATTTTTTACACTTTTTATCTGTTGATCAGTCACCTTGTCTTTTTCATTACCAGTTATAAAATCAAGAAATGATTTACCAGCTTTTTTAACTTTATCTACAAGTTCATCTAAAAACTGTATGCCTTTAAAGGCAAATTCTCCCCATAAGTCGAGTCCAAAATATTCTAAATATTTGATTATAAATTGATCTAATATACCATTGATAGACTGTGCTATTACAGCTGCTGTGTCAATTGGTTTTGAATCTTCCTCATCAATAATTTCCGTATCATAACCATATCCATAAAACAGTGACACAATATCAGATGCATCGATAATTCCTTTGTCAGTATAATTCTCTACCAATCCTTTTATTCTTTCAGAATTTGGCGAACTAGAATTATTTTTAAAAGCTTCGATACTTTCTGGATCATGTGATTTGAATTTATAACACATCTCCAATATCAATGCAAGATTTAAAGCAGTTTCTACATCCTTTTTTGTAAGAATCCTATTCGTAGGAAATTTATCTTTCATTCCATACCCTCTTAAAACTCTGTACTGAGCTAATGTAGTGAGTATGTATCTCATCATCCTCCCTACATCACTACTTTTTCCACTTATTGAACTCTGAAACGAATCTAATTTTCGATCAAAAAATGGGTATGGTACATCAATTTCCATTTCGATTGACCTATTTTTACTCATATCTAAATTATCTTCCTTATTTTTTATCTCAAGAACAATATAACCACTCAACTCATATAAAAAAGATTGATTAACTAGACCGATCTTTCCAGGCATATTATTTTTTATACCACTGAACTCAGCCTTGTTTGAAACAGAAACCTTCTTTTTTATATCTGATACGGACTTTTTCTTTTTAGATATATTAATTTTATACTCATCTTTCCTTGTTAAAACCTTATCTTTACCTATTTCCCATCCGCCTTGGTCTATCCTATTATCTATATAATTATCCAATCTCTTGTTAAATAAATCTTGAAGAGCTGTATTATTACCCCCTGTCTCATATGTACTCCACCTTGCCATATAATTAACCCTTGACTTTATATCTAAAAAAACTTTATCTAAATTTACCTCCATCGCTGATATCCTTTCTTTTTCTAATTCGTTTTCATAGTTTATCCTATCTATCCTTGAAATATAGGCTACTGAGATAATAGAAAGCAAAATTAGTAAAATAGCTATCATTGCAAACGATACATTTCCCTTACGGTCAATAGACCTTCCATACCTTCCATACTTCATATTAGACAAAAATACGATTAAAAGAGGTTATAAATTATTTTCGAATCTTGATATACAAAAATTTTAATTTGTGTTCATCCTATTGATAAATACATGATGATCAGACCCTTGCTGAGCTGTAAAGCGATGATGAAGATCTTGAGTTCTGATCTAAAAAATTTAGGGTTCTATAGTTTCGTATTTACCTGTATTAAACGGTTGTAGAGCTAACATCGAAAAGCCCATCCAAGTCATCAAAAGAATAGATAATATTATGTTATCGATCCAAATAGCATGATTGACAATTATCAATACAATCGGTAAGATCACTGAGATTAAAAGATAGATTGCTTTCCTGAAAGATTTACTTTTAGATACCATTATGGCTTGAAATGAGGTTACAAATAAATAGTTTTTGGAACAAAGAATTT
>CAZEXI010000046.1:0-16513 GCA_964516805.1 uncultured Thermoplasmata archaeon | reverse complement strand
CACTACCAAAATCAGGAACCATATTTTTTGCCTTGATCGGTCTCGGATCTTTCTTCGATATTCAACACATCTTTAGAATATGCTTCTGAAGGATCGTCAGGCCATTTCAAATCACCAAACCGAGTCCAACCCCTCGACTTACCTTCATCGAGCATCTCTTGGTTCATTTTGAAAAATTCTTTTGGATCATCAGGTGTTTTGAGCTTCCCATCTTCTTGTAATTCAGCACCTTCCACGTCTTTGATGATCTCATTTATATCTTCATTGTTCAGATCATCCTCATCCTTTAATTTACTCACCAATCCAGCACCCATCCATGCCATATTATCGGTGACATTTTTCGGCTCTATCTCTTTATCGTCATCTAAATCAGGGAGCTGTGCGTGGACTGATATATTTTCTTTGACCTTCTCACTGTGTTTTATTCCCATAATCCTGGAGTTCATCGAGTGTCTTGTCCATCCCTTTATCCGGTTCCTTCGTCCATCTCAGTTCTCTGTAATTTTCATAACCATGTGAATGTATTTCATTCAGTAGTACAGCATTCATAGCCCTGAATTTATCAGGGTTAAGAGGAACTGATAGCTTACCATCTTCCTTCAGTTTTACTCCGCCAATACCTTTGAGAACGTTATTGATTTCTCTTCTGTTCATCCCTTCTTCATTTCTCAACGTGTTGATCAGCGTTGATGACAACCAAGCCATCTTCTTACTTATCTTTCGTGGGGCATATCCATCAGATGTACTACCACTCGATCCTATCATCGGACTTCTATCCAGATGCATCACAAACCCATCTGTTTCTTCAGGCTGTGGTATTTCCCCCTTTAATGGGGCATTATCATAAAGAGAGATGATATCGTTTGGAGATGTCCTTGACTCATTACTGAATGTGTCACCTTCAAATTTATCACCTGTAAAACCTTTACTTTCTGGCCACTCCAATCGACCCCATGCTTTGTAGCCTTCTTTCTTCACTCTAGAATGCAGGGCTTGAAAAGTTTCGCTGAAAGTTGGTTCTATCTTTTCATCGGAACCATCTTTTTTCACGTCTCGAAGATCAGTAGGAGGAAGTACTAGTTTTCCTCCATCATCCACCATAACATCATCTATATCTTTGACCGATACATTGGGATCTTGTTTTAGAGTCTTGAATAGTGCGCCGGTTATCCTCACGGATTGTTTGTTTGGCTTCTTAAAATTGAAATCAAAATTATCAGGGAGTTGGCTGTATTCAGCTACTTTGTGTTCAACATCGATATCCAAAGGTCTGGGTACTTTTCCTTTAGATCCATGTACATATCTATCAACTGTTTTACGTCCAAATCTGCCTTTGGTCAATCCACCGCCCAAACCATGCAGAATGCCGGCACCGATGCCGAACATACCTTTTTGAACATCAGGTTTTGACCTGTACTGAACACCGAGTATTTTGCCAATCGTTGTAGGCTCTGGTTTAGATATATTTGATGACTCCTTCCCGAATGGATTAAGGTTCCGATAAGCATCTTGAAAAGATGATCTGTTGTAGTGATGTGCTGTTACAGTGGTTGACATAGGGTTGAATTTTTTAACATAAGCACCACGTAATCCTCCTCTAAGAGCCTGTAATCCCCCTCGAGTTATAGCAAAACTTGATCGTAGAGATGTGTTTAACATAGCTACAGCAACACCTGTTGACAATGCACCTCTTGCCGAACCACCAGCAGAAGGAAAACCAGCACTCTTCATCGCCCATACATGACCTGCTTGGTATAGGTAGGGTGCACCGATAGTGATCACGAGGAGACCAAGAGTGGACCAAACACCGTTGGCGAACTGTAGAAGATATAGAGGAATGGCCATGAAAAATATAGCAAAACAATTTTGGATCCACATATGATTGAACTTTTTACCGGCTTTTTCCAGGTAAGGAACACCGCACATGAAAGTGGTCAAAGGCATCACACATATCCCGAAGTAAACCAAAGCCAATCTTACAGAAAGAGTGAGAATAACTATGAAAGCGAGTGATAAGAAAACGAATCCTAAAATCATGAATAATGCATTCGTACCAAACTGTGCACCATACTTATGGAAACTATCAATCATCCCTGAACTGTTCATCCTATTATACATATTCAAAGGGTCCAGAAAGGTGAAACTAAGAGCGGGTTGAATAGTCATTAACATACCTCTAGCAAAATCCAGTATGATATCCATCCATATCTTAGAAGTGTAGGTTAAAATTACTACAAAGATAAACTTTGGCGACCAATCAAGAACCGCTTCTCTTATTCTGTACCAATGTCCTACTAAGTATAATGCTGAAGCAAGGAGAGCAACTATAAGTATTAAAGGAAACACTATATCTGTAAGCAACATTTGATTGAAGTCTAATGCTACTGATAATACCTGTTCCTCACCCCCTGCATCTATGTTAGGATAAATATTGGGTGCAGCAAAATTTGGGTCAAAGAAATGAGATATCACATGTGTATAGTACATCTTAGCCAAACCGAATTCAGCCCACCCAATACCTTTCATCACCAAAAAATGCGTTAATATAAATGCTTTACCGATGGTCGTACCCAAGACCTTGCCAGCAAAGTCAGAAAAGAGGTCTGTGAAGAAACCAAGAACCATCTATTTTTTACCTCCAAACATATCCTTTAGTTTCCATCCCTCTCTAGATGTGACTTTGGATATCTGTTGTAAAAATAGTACTATGCAGAGGAAGATGATGATGATACCTCCTACTCTCAGATACTGGTGGTACTTATATCCCTTTCCTATTATTATCACTGAATCTTCACGATTACCGGGTACAAGGAATAACTCCTCATTACCCGTTGGTTTAACAGTTATCCTTGTTTTTTCATGGATGGTATACTTTATGATCTTCTCTCCATCACTCCCTATATTAAATGTTCCTACTGGTTCATCATCAACGTAAAGTTGTATATCTCCACGATAATTCCAGCTACTGTTCTTTCCTGTAATTTTTAATTTTACTTTTTCACCTTCATCCACGAAAATTTTATTGGACTTTATTTCTAATTCAATATCGTATAGTTTTTTGTTGTACATATTGCAATATAGGTGATTATATCTAGTTCTATTATCACCCATATCCCATATCTCTTCAAGTTTGTAATGCTGCCTACCTAGGTCTCTCGTTCTAAAATTAATATTATTCCCCCACAGATCCTTTATTACTGGTCGTTGGGGGAAACTATGTTTATAATCTATTCTAATATTACCATTTCTAGATCTTGAAAGATTAGAACCCCATTCTCTTTCAGATTGCTCTTTACCCATATGAGGCATCTTTCGTATTAGAGCATAAGCATACATATCATAAGGGCGTAAAATGTTACATGGATAGAAATCAAAAGAGCTGTAAATTTCTTCATTACCATTAAGAAACATACCTACTATTGGAGGATATTCCAGTTTTTCCACACTCTCTCTTTCTCTTGCCTGGGGTAAAACATGGCTGATCAAAGAATCCTTTTGACCGTCGACTCTTGTAACTCCATCTGGAGGATTCGATTCATCGAAGGTGAGAGAATTTCTCTGCCTTTCAGCCCACCTTCGAGCTAATTGGAAACCTGGATCCTTGATATCATTCATTCTAGCTTTATCAGCATTTATTAAAAACCGGCTGAAACTTTCAGAGGTGAGATTGATAACATCTATATTTCTGTGACTGTTGTAAAAAGTTATCTCCTGATAGTATGTAGAAAAGACTTTTTCATCGGTATCCTTATAAGTATCGTTGTCAGCATCATGCCATGCAAGCACAACGAAATTTGTAGGGTCACCAACTTCTAACATTGAGGCGTTGTCATAGTAGGGTTCTATATCATTGGCCTCGTTGTTCATTACAGACCACATATCAGTTTGATGCATTTCGGAGTAACGATTTACACCAGGATCAATATATGAGTCCGCAGCATTATTTAGAAACCAAAGACTCACAGTAACGTTCTTGAGATAGCTTTTTGTATATCCCTCTGCACTACCCATTATAGAGATTTCAACTTTATCACTTCTCTCTCTCCCGTAAATATTCTCAACACCTAAGATAGCTGGATTAGGTACTAACCTGAACCAAAAATTCTCATCAACATAACCGATGTCATGGGTAGAAAATTCTATTGTTCCATTGAAACATGCTTCCTCATACCAACCATATCGTTGATAATTTTTAAATGGAGTATCTGGATTGGGTTTGATAGGTGCAAAAAACCTATCCTCTTCTTTTTGATTAAATTCCTCATAGTCGTTTAGGTACTTATGAAACTTACTGGGCTCTCTAGACATAGAACTAGAATAATCTGAAAGATCCGGATCCAGCAAACGCTGACCGGCAGGGACTAAAAAAGTATCCAAGTCATAATTGAAGAAAAGACTATGACTTGAATTCCTATTTTTTCCCTGAAATACAAAAGAATCCGAACTATAAAATGATGTACGGTATCCATTTCCTGATTTTAAATTTCGTTTGTACCATGGATCTCCATCCCGTAAATATTTATGTTCCCACATCTTAAATTTTGCCTCTTTTATATCTCTTTTTATCGGCTTCATCTGGAACCAACTAGCAGGTACGATGTCATCACGAGTATACCAACCCATATCATAGTCAGTTTCATCAAGGAATTTTACTGTTTTATTGATCTGATCACCATCCTTAGTTTTCCGGACATACTTTATCGCATACTCAGAATACATGTTTGGCCAATAATTTTCTATTTCATCACCCCACTCGTCATAGACAACCCTCTGTTTTAGATACTTTTCAACACTGTCGTAGCGCCAATATTTTGAAAGACCGTCCTTTGGATCGCGTTTTTGGCCTCTATAGATGACTTTTTCCCTTTGAGAAACAGTTGATGCATCTATCGGAAAGACTCCCCCAAGATTAAGGTCAAATGCACCGAGATAAATGCGTCTTGTTTTATACGCCTGCGTATGATTGGCATGGTCTTTTAGTATGAATCTAAAAAACAGTACAGTGCTGTTCTTATATTCAGTGATGAAACGGCGGATATAACTCGTGTTTTCGTTCGTATCTAAATCTATATTTATCGTTCTCCACCCTGCTTTTGGTTTCCTATCTTCATCAGAATAATTAGTTGCAGTATAGTTCTCCCAGGTGTCATTTACTATACACCATCTTATCTTACCACCGTCGGAACCGTTGTAAACAGTTATATTGAACCTTAGATTCCTGTCAAGAGTGGTAGTATTACCGTAATCAAAACTCCAGTCTTGGAGTTTTACTTCGTTTAAATCACGGACATGTAGCTTTACCTGAGTTGTATTTTTGTTTCCAGCTTTATCTTTAACGGTAAGATTTACTGTATAATTTCCAGGATCTGGATAGACTCGACTTGCATTTATACCTCTTTGATCAGTTTTATTATCACCTGTTAAATCCCAATAATATTTTAGGTCCTCGTCGTCACAATACTCGTCATATGAATCTTCTGCGGTGAAGTTGACCTGTACATCCTCGTCTTCTTCGTATGGGCCACCACCATCTGCAACGGGTGGAACAGTATCTACATGAAATGTTACATTATCTTTCCCGTAATTAGAGGGCTGGGCATAATCAGAAGCCTTAACAGTGATAGTGTGTTTTCGACCTGTTGATAATGTTACAGTATATGATCTGACATCACCAACCATAATATTTGTATTTCCATCTATTACAACATGACAGGACTGAACCTCGTCATTATCGGATGCATCCCACTTTATCTCAACATCAGAGTGATTTATATATTCACCAGGATCAGGAGCTTTTATATTCACTTTGGGTGAAGTTGTATCATTTACTTTTATCGTAGTTGTGTCGATATCGGTGTTGCCAGCTCTATCTTTTACTACCAGCTCTACTGTATACGTCCCGGGATCTTTATAAGTATGGCTTGGATAAGGGCCAGCATCATATCCTATATAACCATCACCATAATTCCAGCTATATGTATTAACACTTGTTTGATTATCATAGGAACCGGAACCATTGAATTGGATAGAGGTATCTTCATCGCAAACATAGGGGCCACCGGCATCTGCCACAGGAGGTGTCTTATCCACTCTTATTTTCACGCTATCATATTCCCAATTTCCTGCATTATCTTTAGCCATCACTTTTAAACGGTGTTGTCCAGAGTCGAGTGGACCAAATCTATATTGAGTTCGTAAGCCAATCCTATTCCAACCTTCGTGGTCCTTCTGGACTTGATAGTGATCAATACCTGAGACTATATCGCTCCTATCATCATGACAATTCCAACGCGCAGTTATATATGAGTCGCCAGTGACTGAACCATCATTTGGTGTAACTATATTCAGGACGGGGGGAGTGTTGTCTATATTCTGAACTTCCACTTGGGCCTGATCCGTGTCCTTGTGTCCAACTTTATCTTTCACCGTTAGAGTAACAGTGTATGTTCCGTGACGCCAGAAGTAGCAGGCCCAATTTTTTCCGGAACCTTCCTTGCCCAAAACTTCCCATTTATAAGACTCGATTTCGACATTATCTGAAGAACCACCACCTTTGAACTCCACATATGATTCCTCGTTACACGAATAGGGACCACCAGCGTCTGCATTTGGTCTGGTTGTGTCTACAGTAACGGCTACGAAATTTTTAGTAGTGTTTCCCGCAACATCGATGGCCTTTACATTTAGAGCATGATCTCCATCAGAAAGACCGATAAAATTGTACGACGTGTTTGTTCCAACATTGATCCAAGAGTTGGTATCTGCTCGGACCTCATAGTGGTCAATACCACTATCATCCTCACCACTCCACGTGAGTTTTACTTTTGGTTCATCAAGATACTCGTTCATTGATGGAGAAGTGATGGTTACGTTTGGATCCCACTTGTCGTGAACTCTTAGATCAACATTAAGTAATTTACTTGCTTCATTTCCTTTATCATCAACCACTGTCAAATTTGCGGTGTAGTTATCCCTATTTATATAATTATGAGAAATCTTCCTTCCAAGGTTCTCCACGATACCATCGTTGGTCCAATCCCATCTATATTTCAGTTGACTGCTTCCGTGATCTGTCGTGTTGTCCGCTGAGAAGGATACCTTAGTACCGCTTGAATTCTTTTTTACGTTAATTTTTGGAGGGGCATCATCGGGAACATGGAGAGAAACACTGCCCCTATCGTATTTACCTTCGTTACCATAAACAGTCAACAAAACCTTGTGTTTACCAGTTCTTTTGAAATTATGCTTAACTATCCTTTTTCTATATGTATGATTACCCACTTCCCACACATATCCAACTATCTTTGAACTGGGAGAAGACTTGTTAGCGTTGAAAATAAAAGTTCCTTGATCAGATCCTACCTGTTGACAATATATATCAGCGTTCAGCCGGGATTTTTCATTATCAGCTTTTACTTCTTGAAGGGCTGGTGTAAGTATTGAAAGTAAAAGTAAACCAATTATAAATATATATAGTTTCTTATAATTCATCTCCATTCACCCTTTTCGCTTCCCTGCTGATCTTTGAGATGTTGTTTTTGGATTTTCTGCTGCGTACTTGAATATATCTCATTCACATAAACTCCCTTGAAACGCCACTTAAAATTATAATAGATATAAAACGTCAAGATGAGAGGGAAAACAGGGGTGAGGAGAAAACCTAATATGCCTGCAGTGGCGTTATAAATCGCCCCTGAAGGAAATATATCATAAAGGATGGGAAGCACATAGAGACCCAAAAGAGGCGCTAGAACTAAAAAAAACCCAACACATAAGACGATCAATAAACCCATCTTTACCATATACTTCAACTTATGCACTTCAACCACTCCTATGTTCAATTACACAGATAAGAAATCATCTCCTGGCTATCCTCCTTAAACAAAACTTATCACTCCTGATAGCAGCGTTACTATACTATTACCACGACTAAGGATCACAGAGGGGAGCATTGCAGAATCAGGAAAACTACCGGTCATTACCCAAAAGAGGAACGACGCAATAACTCTGAATGTGATCAGTATGAACGCACCCACAGCAAGATTTCTCATATTCTTCTTCATCTCTCTACTCTCTGCCGGTCCTACTTGCATTGTCATCTTTTTCAACATAAGGACTCCAAAACTCAATGCGATAATACCTATAGACAGATCAGCGATAGTGGCCACAATCGGTGCTACCTGATTGTTGAACGCATCCACGTTCAGGTTCTCCCCGATCTGCTCTATACATGAAAAAGGAAAATCCTGTTGAAAGAGTATTAAATTTGTTTCTTTGGGCTGATGTGGGTTTAAATGAGCATTCATCAAACTACCTTTCAACTTTACTCTCATCCATGTTCTCCACCCTCCTTTTGCCATTTCTTCTGGTGTTGAAAAGGAAGTTGGTCCCGGGTCTACATACCCATTGAAGCCACCAGATTCGTTCCATCCTTTTTTGAAATGGCCCCGGATAGAAACATGAAAGTAATAACCATTTACATCGTCGTAGGAGAATTTAACAACGATCCGGCAGTAGAGTGCATCATTATCCCTTTCCCAAACATCTTTTTTATTGTTGATTCCAACAGCTATATTTTTATCTTTTAGGATTGTATTTTTATCGTCTTCTTTCTTTTTATCATTGGACTGCCAGAAACCGATCACGACTTTAGTAACGTTTGGATATTCCTGCAGTTCGCTTTTAGTCCCTTTATTAAAATAACCCGAAAAATCCCAATACGGGTGAGAGTTTGCATCCGAACTGAACTCATTTCCAAATTTACTGTTTTCAAATTTTGTAGGATGCTGTATTGAGGTAGTTGTGGTATGAAATTCATGCTCTTTTGGAATGTCGGATTTCGGAGTGTTGCAGGTGTTATCATAACTCCAAGATTCATCCACATCAGCTTCTGCTAGAGGGACCAATAAGTACATCGACAAAATAAAAAATATGATTAAGAATAAAGTGAGCTTTTTCAGATCATTGATTAGACTAATAGATAACACTCCCTTCATACATAGACGCTGAGAGCAATGTTATTGCGCTCTTATTGACGCTGGGATTATCACAATCTTCCCTTTCTTCCTTTTCTATCATGCTCTCTGCACTTCCGTCTCTCTTATATTAGAAACAGTAAAGATGGTTTGATTTAAAGCTTTGGTTTTCTCACCCAATATTAAAGATGCTCGTCGAACATGAATATATTCGTTATTTATTCGTTGGGAACATTGCTGATCTTCTTGGTAACCAAAAAGTTGACTCCCTCTGGATAATCTTTAACCCATTGTTCATCAATTTAGGCAGAAGGTTCTGGTTCATCACCAGTTCGATAAACAGTTCCAAATTTTACATTTATCTATGGACAATATTGAAAAGGAGTATGAAATATTGGTCTTTTTAACCACTAAAATTTGTATTTGAATAAAAGAAAGATATGCAGGAAGACAAAAACTCTAGCTTTCTTCAGCCTTCTTGAACTTAAATCTGATTTTCAAGCCACCCATCTCGGAATCTTCTAGCGATACATCTGCGTTATAGGAATTGGCTATTTCTTTGATTATATACATACCCAGACCAGATCCTGTTGAATCTTTACCTTTTATACCTTTATTGAAGACTTTATCTTTGATTTCTTCTGGAACCCCTTTGCCATCGTCTTCGATAGTCATAATTATAGAAGATCCTGACTTCTCAGTTGTCACGCACATCGTAGATGCTTCTGAATGCGCCTTTATATTATCAAAAACGTTTGTGATAACTTGGTATATGAGTTGACCAGCCTTTATCTTATGGTCAAATTCCCCTAGATCCTTTTTTACTTTTATTCCTTTTAAAGGAATTTCTGATATCCTTTCTTCTAAAACATCTTTCAAGTCGATGACTTTCAGTTCATCCTTACCTAGTTTGAATAAAGCATTCATTTTTTCTATTAGCTCCAGTTCTTCTTTTACAGATTCAAGTGAATAATCTATTATTTTCTTATTGCGATCAGAGAGTTCTGATTTATCGAGGGTTTTGAGATAACTCGCTATAATATTCGTTTTATTTTTAAGATCATGATGAAGTGTTGTTCTAAGGAACTCTTTTCTCTCATCAGATTTTATTCTCTCAATAGTATTCTCTAAATGATTGAGCAATATACCAGCAAGCTTAACGTCATTCTTTGAAAAATTATTTTTTTCATTAGATACAGCCTGAAAGTTTCCATATTCACCGATGGAGAGACTGATAGCAGATTTATACCCTTTATCACCTGAATCTACCAATTCAGACTCTTCAATATCATTTATTATTATTTCGTCGTCGCTTCTATAAGACTTTGCTGATAAGCTATCTCCGTGAATACTGTAGGTTTCCAACTCCTCGTTAGTAATATGTTTCGAGGAAGAAACTGGTACGAGACGGTTATCTTCTTTCAAAGAGATAGCACACATATCTAAATCTAGTATAGATTCAGCTGCACTAATAGTTAAGTCACAAGCTTCTTCTACAGAAGAGCAATCGTTGAAGTCATTAGAGATCTCATGAAGTTCCTCTATTTTATTCCGATTCTCCTCCATATCTTCCTTAGATTTTTTGAGCTGTTTTAAGTTTTCTGCTCTTTCGAACACGAGCTCAGAGAACCTAGCGAACATGTCGAGGGTTTCGACGTCATCTTCATTGAATCTATCGTGATACTTATCTACAGTTATCACTCCTTCAACATTTTCAGCGCTATACGGTACTGATAATATAGAAGAATATCTATCCTCTTCAGTATCAGTACCATCTATATGGGCGAAGGGGATGTCAGTTTCTTCTTCTTCATCATAGTTTACGTACTTTCCTTCGTCGTTTCTATAAACATATCCTGATAAGCCTTCATCAAATTCTAACACAAAATCGAATTCTTCTTCATCATAACGCTGGTCTATTATTGTAACTGGTTCCAGGATTTCTTCTTCTTTGTCAGCTAGATATATTATAACACCAGAGGCTTCAAGAAGTTCTATCACTTCCTCACTTATCTTTTCTAAAACCTTCTCGGGATCTGTTTCTTTATTTATGCTTAAAGCTGATTCATACATGTTTTTGTAGGTCCTTTCAGACTTCTTTAATTCATTATAATCTTCCTGCTTTTTCAGACCGTGACTGATTATATCACCTATAATTTCGTAAGCGTGCTCACCGCCAAATCCCAGATTAAGATAATCTTTGAAAGCTGCCAAGAGAATAAAACCATATGTCTTATCAGAAGATTTGAGAGGTATTATCAGTTCACTTTTTGGTTGTGGTTTGTTGATAATTGGTTCATAAATAGAGATAGCTTCGTCATCCTTTTTATTAAACAATTTGTTTTCATATTCCTCAATAGTCTTTTGTACCACGACGTGCTCTTCAGGATTTACGATATCAGGTATGTCGTATTGGCGATCTTCTCCATCACTCCTCCAGAAGCTTTCAATTTCATATCTTTCCCCCTTTTTCTTAAACATCCCACAAAATTCCACCTTTGAAGTCTGCCCTATTTTTCTGACGGTTTCAGCTTTATTATCTGTTTCAAACGGTACATCTATGAACTTTCTAGAGACTTGTGATATCATTTTATTGTACCTGTTTCTTTCCTTGTAATGTTTTTTAATTTTCTCTCTATCAGTTAGATTTCTTCCAAAAAGTAGTATTGAGTTTTCCCTATCACCGATTGAAACCAGCTGTGGTGAAATTTCAAATGGTATTGTGTTGCCACTCTTCTCTTCAATAAATACCTTATATTTTTCAGATATCGCAACCTCATCATCTTTACCATGTTTGAGGAACTCGAGCTCCTTTTCTTTTGTTTTGTCAGCTATCAAATTTTTTATATTCATTCTCTCAAGTTCATCTTGGCTGTATTTGGTTACATCTCTCACGTATTGGTTGGAATAAACTATATTCCCGTCGAAATCAAGAGCCACTATGAAATCCCTGCTGTATTCAGTGATCGTTCGGTATAATTTTTCGTTTTCTTTTAATTTCTCTTCGGCCTTCATTCGTTCTGTTACATCGATTATAACATGAAGTTTTGCTGACTCTCCGTTGTACTTAACATTGGTCTTGTTGTATTTAGCCAGGATGTTATCATTGTTTTTAGACTTAAACTTGAATATCCCCTTCTCATTGCCTAATTTTTCCTTCTTTCCGAATATACTCTTTACAGGTGTTCCTATCATCTCTTCTTCCGAATAGCCGAACAGATCAAGTGCAGCGGGATTCACAGATTCTATAATTTCGTCTGTATCGGTTACCAAAACAGCCTCATCCATCGAGTTGATCAGGTTTTCATATTTCTCCTCTAGATGCCTCATCTTTTCGTAGTGTTTTCTTTGATGTAGGGCTATTGAGGCGTGCCTGATCAGTGTTTCAATCAGATCTTCATGTTCTAACTCTTGCCCGCTTGGTTTGAATATAAACAAGGATCCAAAAAGAGAATTGTGTCTTGAAATCCCCATCCTTTTTATGCTTCCCAGATCAGTAAGGGTTTCTATGACCTGTGAAAGTTCATCAGAAAAGCTCACAATATCATCTTTGAAGGAAAACTCACTGTTATCACTACTCAATGAAAGAGACAATAGATCGTTTTCTAACCTATCACTCATTCCAAATTTTTGTCCTTCAAACTGGTCACTGAAAACTGATGCGACTTTATCAGGTATTTTATCTTTTCCTTTAACATCTCTTACCGTATGTTTTCCAGTTTTCTCGTCGTATGATGCAACAAGAAACAAAGAGTCAGAAACTATTTCCTCTAGTTTTTCAGCGATATAATCATATATATTATCATCGGGTCCTAGCTTGAGAAAACCCAGAGTTGTATTGAGTAAAAATTTTTGCTTTTCAAGGTGTGTTTCTTCCCTACTGCTGAGTATACTTCTGTTTACTTCTCCAGTGATAGCTTCAGAAAGGACCTTATACTGAGCTACTCCCTCGCCTTTTTTGATATATCTGTTTGCACCCAGGTTCAGGGCTTCCATTGCCACCTCTTCTCTACCTTTCCCAGTGAATATTATGAACGGGATATCATTATCAACACGACGGATATCTTCCAGTAATTCAAGACCATCTTTTTCAGGCATCTGGTAGTCGGAGACGATTATATCGTAAGTATTGTGTTTCTTGAACTTTTCGAATGCGCCTATCCCAGAATTTGCATTTGTTACATCTAGTTCTTTGTCAGAAAATTCCTTTAAAAAATGAGTCACTTGTCTGAGCACTGTACTATCATCATCAGCAAGAAGAACTTTAATAGTCACGGATAACAATCCACCTCTATTCTATTGTATTAACTTCATGATTCCTTCTTTTCAAGGTACTTTTCATGTTCTCTATTCATGATTACACATAGTTCTTCGAACTTGATCCCTGACTTACCCGCGCTAGGGTCACCCGACTTTTCTACATATCTGTCGGCTCCTTTATTTAGAGCTTTAACTTTTTCTTCATGAGAACCCTTACCAGTGTATATTATGTATGGAATGTCTATCCCCAATTCACGAATTTCTTCTACTAGATCTATCCCATCCATTTCATCAGGCATCTTTAAATCTGCAACTATAACATCGTAGTTAAAATTTTTATTATAAAGTTTATTTTTAATCTTCTTCAGTGCTTCTCTTGGTGATATAGAGGTCTCTATCTCGATTTCTTCTTCTACACCCTCGATCATAATTTTTGCTAGCCTGAGCAAGTCTCTTTCGTCATCTATCAATAATGCTCTCATAAATATCACTTCATGTTGTTAATTTTAACCAGGACACCAAACTGATATAATACAGTTTGATTTTAACTTCAAACACAGGTTTGAACACCTTTTAGTGATAGAAACAGAATGAAATGCTTATATAAATTTTTGGTATATTCACCCATTGTTCAACCTTCATGGTAAGTCAATCAAAACTTGTAATAGAACTATTTATGTTTTATAATATTCCATCCAATAACCATAAGACACTCCATCTTTGTTTGAAATTTACCTAGATAAATCATAAAAAAAGAACATCTCTATGGTAACTTAGACCGTTTACGAGACATAGGGTGGGGTGTGATCAATTACTATCCTATTTGAAATACCGCATCCACTCCTCTTTTCTATTTTTTCTTTCACTCTATCAAAATCTATGCTATACTCTTCCTCACTTACATCACATATCACTTCTTCGTACATTTCTGGAGAGGATATCCTACCAACATTAGTCCTCTCCTTTTGCCTTTACCCTTTCTTCTTGTCGTAATCGAACCTTCATGTTCAAACTCGAGTAGATTATCTGTTATCCATCCTCTAATTTTTGAGTCACCAATGTATTTTCTGAACCTTCTTACTGTTTCATCAGACTTTAATATATGGTAGAGATCTGTAAAATTGTTACCTCTAATCGGTACTAGGGCCTTAGCTGTCCATTTTAAATTGTTATCTAATCTTGGACCATAGAAATGATTTCTAAAGTGACTCTTTATCATATTACCAAAGTGTTCACTTGCTCTATCCAAAGAATCACCCTTACTTGTGTTCACCATTTTTCCCTCATAGGAACACTCCTTATTCTTTACTTTTAACAGCTTCTAGTATAGATAATGACATCGCCCTGGTTATCTCACATTCTCCGTGTTCAGCATATTGCTTCAGCATACCTTCGTTTTCCTCAACAAATTTCTCTAGTGATTCATCTTCCTTCATTTCTAATCACTACCTGCATTAGTATGATTTAATGTATAAATAATTTTGGTTAAATAACCCATTCATTGTTTCTACTCATAGTTTACTTTCCTAATCTTTTCTAAATTATTGTTGTCTAAATCAATATATATTTCATCCCCAAAATCTTGTTCATTATCAAAGATTCTTATTATAATATCTTTGATACAATCATCCCCAATATGATAAACGTTATTTTTACCCTTATTTCCATTATTTTCTATCATAATCAAACCTCTTTCATCTAGTTCGCCTAGAATAGTTTGCCTGAAAGAACTAAATGAATTTGGATCTATTCCATTTTCATTCGCAATCATACAATAATTTTCGTACATAGATTTTGTATCTCCTGAACAACCACCCTGAAGTAATAGGGAAACTAAAGATATCATTGAATGTATATCCATATTAAGTATGTCTTCTTTGATCATATTGTTTTCAAGTCTACTTTCTGCCCTTTTTACATCTTCAGTACTAATCGTACATCTATCAGCATCTTCAATTATTGCAGCTGCTTGCTTTACAAGGTTTATAGCATAACGTATACTTGCACCACCCTTCCGTTTTGAGATACAACCTGCTAATTTTATAGATTCATCATCAATAACCCCATCTTTAAACGCTTTATCACATCTTTTTGAAAGGATATCTATTATCTCTGGAGCTGCATAATCTCTGAAAAGAAGATCATTTGCTCTGTAAACATCTTTATTATGTTTTTTGAGTTTATTATAAATAGAATTATCATTAGTAATCGTTATAAAGACATCTTCACCACGAAGATTATTAGGTAATGCCTCTCTTTTATACCTATAGATCAATGTATCTAAATTTTTACCTTTCCTTACAGATAATTTGTCTACTTCATCTAATACTAAAATTAATTTATCCAAGTCTATTAAAATTGATTTTAAATCGTTTATAACTCTGTCTAACCCCCACCCAGTATGTGGATAAGATTGGTCGATCGATCTTATAATCTTAATAAATATTTGATATACTGTTTTATCAGCACAATTTACATAAATAAATTCATAATCTATATTTCCATTTCCCATTTCTTCTGAAATACCCTTTTTTACTCTCTTTACCGCGTGAGTTTTACCAATACCAGTTTTACCATGTATAACAAGATTCCAATTTTTGAAATTCCGCAATGGATTGATATACTTACCTAATTTTTTATATATTTTATCAATTTCATCATCCCTATGTAGGATCTCTTCTGGTACATATTTTTCAGTTAGATATTTATAATCTTCATAAAAACCATTTTCATCTTCATAATATAACCCTTTCTTGAAGGCCTCTATACCCATAATATTTACCTCTTTTATTAATATATTGGTTTATTTAACCATTAAAAGTGGTATTATTAGTAATTTATTGTCCTTTAAAAAGTATATAGTAGATCAGAATAATATTATGCACGAATATTTTTTATTTATTTACCCCCACCCCCCGTTTGTCACGCTAATATTTTAAAAAATCAAAGTAGGGTTATTATTAATCATTTTAACAGCATATAACCTTAAAAACCCGCAATTTTTAATTGTTTAAGCAATTTTCTTATATTACTAAATTGACATATAAATAAAATATAATATTGTTCTATTTTAAAATAGCTTTGTATGCAATAATACTAAGTAAAGAAAATAGCATTAGAGAAAAAATGAATCTAAAAAGGCGTCTTAAACCGCATTCTTTAGTTGCTCTCTATTTTTATTTCATACAGCCCATGATTGTTAGGGCGTTGTACTTGAAAGAGGACGCCCCGGCCGGGATTTGAACCCGAGTCGCAGCCTCGACAGGGCCACATGATGG
>CAZEXI010000045.1:0-16566 GCA_964516805.1 uncultured Thermoplasmata archaeon | reverse complement strand
GGATCTCTAGGAGTCATCTCTCCTCCCATGCTCCATTCTCTATCATCCCATTCTAGAACAGCATCATTTGGGAAAAGACCTTCGAACAATGGTCTACCTGTCAATGGGCTTCCGTATTCACCCATCGTTCCCAACTTGAGTAAAGACGTCATAGGAACAACATCTTTCATTATATGAAGTAAACCTAATGTGCCGAGCACATTATTTCTCTGTACTTCTATCGCGTGTTCAGCATCCACCATGGAATATGGTGCTGCTGGTATCTCAGCATAATGAACTATAGATTCAGGTTTCACCTCTTCTATGAACTCCCTTAAAGCGTCCATATCATTGATATCCATCCTTCTAAAATTGAGATGGACACCCAATTCTTCTTTAGCAGCTTCTAACCTTCTAGTCATCTTCGGTATCGGTACAACCGTGTGCGAACCTTTTTCCATAACACAATCTCTTCTGGTATAGTTGTCTATACCACTGACCTTGAATCCTTGATTGGCCAGCTTCAAAGCGAGTGTCCAACCAAGATAACCATCCATACCTAATATCATCACACGCATATTTTCTAACATGTAACCATATTCGCCTTCGATCCATTCAGGACACTGCTCAAATGTGATGGTGGGTTCAAAATGGCCAAGTTCAGGTCTTCTTCTACATTCTATCATCAATTGTTTATCTTCGCCCTTGGGTACGATCCTTCTTGACTGACCACAACCTCTAAAATCTACATTTCCCTTGAATTTAGCTGCTGGACAGTTCCAACAGGTGTTTTCAGCATTATGTGGTTTACTCATATTTTATCACTCTCTTCATATAGTTTTGATAATTTTAGTTGTCTCTGAAACATGGAAAGTGTAATTTAATCACATATTCTTTCCAAACTCAATCTGCTCAAAGAGCTTTTAGTATTTAATTCCTACCTTCAGGTTAATAAGATCTTTATTTAAAAATATTTAAGACCAGCAGGGTGAAAAAATACATTCTTGGTATGGAAGGTAAGGCTAGCATCTTCTCCCTGCTGGTCAATATTAGTTAAGTTTATCAAAAGATAAAAATCTTTTGATTGGTATTAACTAACATATATTATATACAATTTATTTAATGCAAAAAACGATTGATATGGGTTATAACATCCTTTATACCATCCTTTTTATAACGGTGTGGTAAACTTCTGTAATTTTCTTTATACTCCATCACATTACCTATCTCATCGATCCATTTTCCAGATAAAAATTCATCTTTCTTCAAATCTTTTGCAATTTTTAACTCTCTTAACTTTTCAATTGCAGCTTTATCTTCTATTATCTCTCTGCTTGTTAAGATCATTGGCTTTTTAGACTTGATAGCTTCAGCAACGGTGCTGTAACCAAATTTAGATACTACAATATCTGAGGCCTCTATGTAATCCTGAACGTTGGCTTCATCATCTTGTATTATAAATTCCGGATTATCTATCAGCATATTATCTTTAAAGGTCAATATCTTAACATTTGAAGGTGATCCAAGTTTAAATCCAATATCTATATCTTTATTATCATTTATGGACTTTCCATGGCTAAAATACACGAGCAAGTCATTATCCCCAATACCCAAATTTCTTCTCATCTGAGAATAGTCTCTTGTAGGGCTTCTAGAGACAAGGCCAATTTCTTTCTTCTCTGTAAAAGGGGAAGAACCTGTTTCAAGGGGTAGGATCAAACCCAAGTCAGCCTTTTCGTAAATATCACGTATTTTACTTACCTCCTCAACGGGTCCAATCAGATCTTTGTAGACCTCCCACCATGTAAAATTGGATATTCCTATGGAAGGGATATTATTTCTATCAGATACCTCAAAAGGCTTAAAACTGATATCAGAAATGATCAAATCTATATCTCTTTTTTTGCAAAATTTACTCTCACTATTTACGTAAGATTCTATATTACCAATGCACAATTTTAAACGATTTTCAGTTTTTTCTTTATCGATATCAAAATTTTCATCAGTGTAATATCCAAAATCATTTCGGACCCTTCTAAATTTTATTCTTTCCATCCCTACCAAATTATCTATAGCAAACTGAAGAGGATACGAACAATTCACTGTAACTTCTAGATCTGGATTCTCTTCTACCAGTTTCTTTATAACCGCTATACTTCTAGCTGCGTGTCCATATCCATGGTCTGATATATAGTAGGCAATCCGTTTCATAGAGTCTTCACCCAAATGGAAGTGTAGAGCAGCACTGAAAATATAAAATCATTATGGTTCTGTAAAGTAGTTATTTTTATACCACTTAATTAAAATATTCAAAAATTTTTTATATTTAAATAATTTTCGCATAAGTATTAAATATATTAAAAAACATCATTTGTAATCCAGGAGGGAACCACATTAATGATGAAATTGATGAAAGAAAAGAATCTATACTCCATAAGATCATATTAAAAGACCTAAAAACAGGTCTTCCTGAAAATATTACAAACAATATTGCAAATCATATCTATTCTATACTGAAAGATCCTTGATTTTATAGATCTACATTACAACTTTTATTACTGAAAATTTCATTTATGATTAATTATCATCTTTCTCTGGCTTACTGAAAGTTTCTAGAGACAACCTGACTTTCTTCATTATTCCTGTGAATTCATCTTTCCCTTTTGTCATCACACTCACCTCCAAGTGAGGGAAACTCTTATTTTACTTATGATATATATTATTTTTTGATATTATTGAAAATGTTGATCGGATTCAAAAATCATCAACGCTGTAAATGCAAGATTCATCGAAAAGTCCATTTTTAGAAATAGAAGTTATATTTTTATCATATCACATAAAGAAAAAGATAGTTATGAAACTTATCAATACAAATATGGAAAAAAGATACAACCCCAAATCGATTGGCTTATGCTCTAACCGCATCATATATGTCCTTTTTTCTATATCATCAAAACTTCTTGCTTTCAATGCCTCAGAAAGATCGTAACCATATCTTATCACAGATGCAAGGAAAGGTATAATCATAGGAATCCTAGCTTTAATTCTGTGGATAGGATTTCCTTTAACATTTAAACCTCTAGATATCTGTGATTCTTCTATTTTCTTATATCTTCTTTTCAGGTCCGGTATCAATCTGAGTGTTAAAGAAAATATGAACGCTAATTTCCAGGGTACCTTCAACTTAACCAATGTTCTTTCAAATCTTTCTGGATCAGTTGTAGCAGCAAAAAGTGCAGCAGCACTTGCTATAACAAAAAATCGAAGCAGTATCATTACCGACGTCTGTAATCCACCATATGTTATCGATAAAGTAAATATTTTTAGATCATATCCCCAGATCACTTCACCATGGGCATAAAAAAATAAATTCAATATAAGAAGTAATGGGATCAGGACCTTCAGAGGTGATAGATAGTCCATTAATTTTTTGAATGATCTTGAAACGATAGAAGTACCTAAAATTATTAAGAGTAAAGTAGAGAGATAAATAGGGTGAGGTATCACTATGGCTAATATGATCAGGATGATTACGAAGAATAATTTTGCTCTTGGATCAAATCTTTCTAACAAGGATACTTTCATCCTATTTCACCTCTCTCTTTTGCTATCCTATAAGCTTCTTCCATCGATCCCGGTATCTCCTCTAGATCCCTTTCCTTTGTCCATCTCACAATACCTGGGGTCCTGATACCAGCTTTGGTTGTAATAGACTCGTTAGACAAAATATCTTTAACTTCACCCTCGACTAAAACCTTTCCTTGATGCATCACGACCATCTCATCAGCAAATTCAAACGCGAATTCAGAGGAATGTGTTGAAAAAATTATCGTTTTATCTATATTTTTTAGAACTTTTCCTATAATTTCTTCACCTTTTCTGTGCATACTGTGTGTCGGTTCATCCAAAATAAGCACATCTGGATCACCTGACAATACGGATGCTATTGATACTAAACGCTGTTCACCTGAAGAGAGTAGATGAGGTAATCTGTCTCTAAGATGATAGATCCCTAAATTTCTTAGAGTTTCTTTTGCTTTCTTTTCATAATCCAGACCTAGATTCTTTGGATAAAATTCGACTTCAGTTAACACATCTTTGGCAAAGAATCCCAGTTCAGGATCTTCTGGAGAAAATCCCACTTCTTGATTTTCACATTTTATCCTTCCTTTCGTAGGTTTAAGTAAGCCAGCCAAGAGTCTAAGCAGTGTAGTTTTACCAGATCCATTTTCTCCCATTAAGGCGATTATCTTGTTATCTTCAAAGGATAAGTCCACTGATCTAAGTGCATATTCTTGTGAACTAGGGTATTTAAAATAGAGGTCTTTTGTTTTTATCATCAACTTTCACCCCTATAATTCTGTAACTCTAACTCAAAAGGCAGCTTAATACCACTCATAAGAAGAGTTCCCAACATTTTATCAGGTTTACCTGAACCAATCAGTAAACCGTCCTTCAACAGTATTACCCTGTCACTTTTATCATAAATATCACGTATATCATGCTCTGAGATAACGATGGTCATTCCTTCTTCTTTTAGTCTTTCGATACACTTTAGGACCACGCCCTGATTTCTATTATCTAAAGGAGACAACGGTTCATCTAAAAGGATTACATCCGGCTCTGAAACTATTGTAGAAAGTATCGCAACTTTAGTAACTTCACCATGTGAGAGTTCATCTATATTTCTGTCTAAAAGATGATCAGCTTTCAAAATGGAGGAGTACTTTTCAATCCTTCTCTTTATTTTATCTCTCTGTAGTGCAGCATTTTCCAATTCAAATGCAATATCTGATCGTACATTCTTCCTAACTATCTGCTTTTCAGGTTCCTGAAAAACTATACCTATCTTTCCGTTTCTTTTTATCTGTCCATCAACATTCAGTCCATCACTGAGTAGATCTTTTATGGCTTTTAGTAATAGTGTCTTTCCTGATCCCGGCTCACCACATAAAAGAACGGTCTCACCTCTATTTATATGCAAATCTATATTGTTAAGAAGGCGCTTTCCTTCATGAGTTTTAACCGATAAGTTATCAATCTCTATCATGTTTCAATTGAGGTATGTAATTTTGTAACGTATGTGATAAAGGTATCGCTACAGCTGCGCCAAGACCAGCCTGAAGTATATCTATAGGTAATTCAAAAAATAACGCAGCGGGATAACCGTACATATACCATGTAGCTAGAACATAACCTGCGATCATTATCGGTGCGCCTAGAAGAACAGCAATTAACTTGCTTTTTATACTTTCTCCACTTACTTTTCCAACTACAAAACCTTCTAGACCTTTTACTACAAAGGTTATCGGTGCCCATACCGCAAAACCACCTAAAATCAAATCCACTGAAGCTGCACCTATTCCTCCTGCCAGTCCTCCGACTAAGCTTCCAAAAAGAAAAGCTGCTGTGTATATAACTATCTCGCCAAAGTTTAGATATCCAGGTCCAAATGGTATAGATATAGCCAATGTCGCTATCGCTACTGCTGCTGCGAATACAGCACTAAAAGCAACAGTTTTAGCATCTAATCTGGGTTTGTTCCTGATCATAACACCTCGTTTTTCAGAAATAGGTCACTAATTTAATATTTCCGGATTTTTAGGTGAGTATAAATATGATCAAATTTACATATATGAACGTATATCTCTTAAAAGGAATACTTAACGACGATATGCTCATCCAAACATATTTCTTTCTTATGATAAATTTATATCCCTCCTATGTTCATATGTAATGTTTAGGGGGAAAAACAACTATGAATGGTTATATGAACAAAATGTTAATCATAGATCTGTCTAAAAAGAATTCAAAGGTACAAAAAATTCCAGATATATGGTTCAAAGATTTTATCGGAGGAGAGGGAACTGCTGTCCGTCTACTTTACGATCATATCAGGAAAGATAAAGATCCATTGGATGAAGAACAGCCGCTAATTTTTTCTACAGGTCCACTGACCGATACTTCAGTACCTTCTAGTGGAAGATGGAATCTAGTATATTACTCTCCAGCTACTAGAACCGTTGGAGTGTCTAACTGTGGCGGTAGATTAGCTCCACAGATAAAGAAAGCGGGATACGACATGATCATGATAAAAGGCAAATTTGATGATCCTACGTATATTTCGATAGTTGACGATGAAGTAAGATTCCATGAGGCTTCAAATATCTGGGGTAAAGGTGTTAGTGATACAGAGGATACGATCAGAGATGAACTCAATATAGAAGGTATAAAGATCGCTTCTATCGGACAGGCTGGAGAAAATAAAGTCTTGTTCGCTTCTGTTATGGATGATAAACACAGAGCAGCAGGAAGAGGCGGAGCTGGTGCAGTTATGGGAAGTAAGAACTTGAAAGCAGTTGCTATAAAAGGTACTGGCGATATCCCTATAGCAGATAAAGAGAAACTAAAAGAAGAATCAAAGAAGGCCAGGGAAGAGCTGTTCGAAGAAGCTTTCGTTAGTGATGAATTAAAACCGTACGGTACTCCATCGTTCTACGATTCTATCGATGATCTCGGGATGTTACCTACTAAAAATTGGCAGAATACAACATATCTTGATGGGAGAGAATCTCTTGGTCATGAAGCTTATCATGAGACTCTAAACGTTAAAGCATACGCATGTTCCAGATGTCCGATAGCATGTGGAAGACACACTGAAATAAAGGAAGGAAAGTATAAAGGTGATAGTGGTGGAGGTCCAGAATATGAAACAGTGGCAGCATTTGGTAGTAAGTGTTTGGTCAAGGACCTGAATGCTGTAGCTAAAGCTAATTATGTTGCTAACGACGCTGGATTAGATGTTATATCTACAGGACAGGTTATCGCCACTGCTATGGAGTGGTATGATGATGGAATCATATCTGATAAAGATACCGATGGAATAGAGCTTACCTGGGGTAACGGAGAAGCTGTTATAGAGATGGTTAAGAAAATAGCCAAAAGAGATGGTATTGGAGATGTTCTTGCAGATGGCGTCATGAGAGCTGCTGAATGGTACGGTGAAAGAGCTGAAAAAGCGGCCATACATGTCAAAGGATTAGAGATGGCTGCAGATGGTGTTAGATCCGCAAAGAGTGAAGGGGTCGTTCATGCTGTTTCACCGCGAGGTGCAGACCATCTGAGACCTTGGGCACCAACTATAGATTCATTCGGTTACAGAGAAGAAGAACTTGGTATCACGGGAGAAGACATCGACAATCTAGAGGATGGTAACAAGTGGTGGATCAAGCCTTTCCAGGAATTTAGTATGGCTACAAATATGCTTGGAGTATGTTTATTCACGGTTATCACATTAGCTATCAAACCTTCTACCTATGCAAGATTACTGTCTACTGCAACTGGTGAGAAGTATACCAAAGATGATCTGTTGAAAGCGGCTGAAAGAGTACTTAACATGGAGAGGATGATGAATGTTTCTCTTGGATTCGAAAGAGAGGATGATTCTTTACCAGAGAGATTCCTTAAAGAACCTGCACCTGACAGCAGAGGTAAAGGTCAGACTGTTGATCTAGATACTGCATTAGATAGCTATTATGAATCCATGGGTTGGGATATCGAAACTGGAGTTCCCAAAGATGAAAAACTAGAAGAACTCGGTCTCGGCTGGATGCTCTCATCCAAACATATTGGTAAAATTTCTGGAGAAAAAAACAAAGCTAGACTCCACAAAACCTAAGATATTCTTTAATTAAAAACCTTAAAATCCGACTGGTCAAAGATCAGAAACTTTTACCAGTTTTTCTTTTTTTTAATTCAATCATTAAAAAAAATACTTATATCATAAATATAAAATTTGATCGCTCTTTTTATTTCTCTTTTATTACCTTAATACCGCAATCTTCGAGAAGTTTAGAAAAGTAATCCCCTATATCTTCTCTCTCTCATCTCTTATTCTGATCACACCTCTTACTTCCACAGGTTCAAAACTCCCATTTGGAGGCTTGTACTCCCAGAATTCAGATGTGTTTGATGGGGCTCTTAATTCCCCTTTAAGTAAAGGATCGTTCATAGCATACATCAAACTATGATTGACCATCATCTTGCCTTTCTGTTTATTACCTCCAGCTGTGAGAGCCCTATTTTCAACTATCTGATCATAATTATTGCGGTAGGAAGGTGATGACTGACTGAAAGGAAGATATCTTGGTTCAGCGTGTCCATCGTAAATATCATCCACGACTTTACTCCTGTTCAAAAGATGATTAGCAGCATACCTCAATTCTTTTATCGCAAATGGATTAAATTTGATTTTATCTTCCAAACTGCACTCATATGAAGAAACAGTGTGAGCTGGATTGAAGTAAATATTTGTATAACCGTATTCTTGCTTCCATGTTCCTGTTTTATCTTTAACATCTGGAGATAAAGATCCATATTCTTTACCTGATATATCCTGTAAAAATACATCCAGCGTACCATTCGCTACATCTCCGATCCCATCCTCTATATCTATCCTAAGGTTAATATCTATAGAATCAGGAGATGTTTTGGTTGCATCTTCAGCTCTAATCATATCATTAAAAGGATGAATCATCAGAGAATAACTGCTAATTAACAGCAAACATATTGATATACCAGTTACAAAACGATCATTATCCAACCTCGAGCCTCTAGATAAATATATATTTTTAAAATATTTAAAATTGATGTAAAGGATTTTTTTAGCCACTTTTTTGAATATGAATATAAAATAAGACTATGACTAAACCGGCAATCAGTGTGATCAAAGTGAACCCTGGAACTTCGTTATCATCTTTATCGTCGTGATCGTTCTTTTCAACATTTATCGTCCTTTCGTATATGTCCGAATTCCCGTTCTCATCAGTCACTCTAAGCGTAATAGTATGATCTCCCGTTTCTTCAAAAGAGTGTGTGACTTCTACACCTTCAGTCCTGTTACTATCATCAAATTCCCATTCATACGTCTGAATTTCTGTATTATCTGTAGATTTCGAAGCGTTGAACGTGATATTGTTCTTCACTACCAGTTCTCCATCCATGGTGAAATCGGCTGTGGGATCAATCCAGTCTTTGACTGTAATTTTCACCATATCGGTATCCTTGTCACCTGCTTTACTTCTAACTGTCAACAGTACTGTATGATCACCAGTTTTATCGAATTTGTGGTCAACTTTCATCCCATATAATTCTTCACCATTCACAGACCACGTGTAGTTTACGATCTCAGTACTGGATGAAGAATTACTTCCATCTAAAATTATATCACCATTAACTTCAACCGTTCTATCTTGTCCAGCATCAGCTTTAACATCATCGATTTTAACAGGGTTCATTAGAGGATATTTGTCTCCTTCTTCAGAACCATATGCTATTTTCGTATATGGTGTGTCTCCGATACCATCACCGTCAGAATCTGTTCCGTTATAATCACTCCAGTAATTGCCCTCCTTTAAACTAGTGTTGTAAAATTTCGAATCACCATATCCGTCCCATTTAGACTGGTCCTTATTATCGATGAAGTTATTATGGTATACCAGATTATTACCAGGATAATCACGATACACGGTTAAGTATAAACCATAATCATTATGTGATATGTTATTCTTTACGATCACTGTATTTCTCACTGAGTATTCATGATAATCGTCTCTGAAAAACATCCCTACAGTACCGTTAAAAACGTAATTCCCCTTAAATATACTATCTTTTGAATCACAAACATATATATTATATCCATTAGAAATCAAATCATTATCGATCACTCTAATATCTTTGCTTTCAATCAGTGTAATACCATTGTTTCCATCTGTGATTCTATTGTTACTGATCGTAATATTATTAGATGATTCAATACTGATTCCACCTCTTTTGATAATATTGTTTTTGATATCGATATTATCTGATGCGAAAATTCTGATGCCACTGCCTTGGAAAATTTGATTTTCTACAGTTATCTCGTGACAGTTTACCAATATCACCTGTCCGACATCTTCTGGTAACTCTTCACCATCTTTATCTTTCCAGAATATAATCGGATCACCGTTGATAGTATTTGATGAGCTGATATGATGTGTTTCCCAGTGTTTAATTTCGTCTCCACTGATATCTATACCATTATCTTTCATAGAATTTTTATCAATCACATGATTCTTTGAATAGCTAAGATAAATACCTGCATAATTATCAGAGATAGCATTGCTACTTATCGTATTGCCATCAGTCTCAACCGAAGATATACCGTATCTTTCATTAGAACTTATCTCATTATTACAAACAGTGTTGTTCTCAGAATTTTTGATATAAATCCCATCTTTATCATTTAACGAAATCTTACTATTTTTTATGGTTATATTTTCTGAATCTACAATCGTTATCCCTGTACTTCCGCCTGTTAGATTCTGACCTTCGATAGATATATTTTTACAATCAGCCAATATAACCTGACCAGCATCCTCGGTTAGTACTTCATCATATCTGTTCTTCCAGTAATAAATCGGTTTTCCATTAACTGTGTTTGTTTTCCCAATATCATGTGAATAAAAATCATCCTCTATGTTCAGTCCATCGTTTATAAGCATATTTTCAGATAATACATTACTTGATGTACTATCGAAGTTGATCCCTGACCCTTCATTCTCACATATCTTGTTGTCTCTGATTTGGATCCTATCACAGAACGACAAGTGGATGCCATCTCTTTCATTTGACTCGATTATGTTGTTAGATATGACATTGAAGTCTGACATATCATTCCAGATACCATGATAACCGTTATTGGATACAACATTATCTTTTGCAGTATTATTATTACTGTTCAAACAAAATCTTAATCCTTCATTGGAATTTGAGTTTATGGTATTATTTTTTATCACGTTATTTGTTGATTCACGAATCCTTACCCCTTCACAACTTGAAGAGATATCGTTATCTGTAATCGAAATATTATTAGATTCTGATAGGCGTATACCATAATCTTCGTTGGATCTGATCGTATTGTCTTCAATATTGCCGTTCGAAACTTCCCACAGATGTATGGCTGTATTACCTTTTACCTGAGGATTAGGTGGTGTACCATGTCCAACATAATCTATACCACTGGCATCATGAAAATAGCAGTTCTTGATTGTAAAATGTTTATCAACATACTGCATATAGATACATATACCCTCACCTGTCCCGTTGATATCGTAACCTTCTATTACGTACGGATCACTTTTACTACCATCTCCTGGCCATCCCTCTGATTGAGCTTTTTGTTCAAGTTCATTGTTATCATTAATAATTATAGTTTCATGTGAAGTATAATTTTGATCTGACTGACTAAGTTTATCATCAAAAGTAGAAGTCGTAGCTTGATTCTGTCCATGACTTACTGCAGGAATGATTCCCATCAAAACAAAAGACAAGATTATGATTATGCTAAATAGTCGATCAAGGTCCATCTTATCCCTGACTAAACTAATTAAAAAATTTTATTAATATTTTCGGATTGATTTTTATATTATAACTAGTTTATCATTCTTTGTTATCTATATTTTTTGTTTCCTCTTTACTTTCCTCGATATCTTCATCAGTTACTCCTTCTTCGATATCCTTATCGGTTCCTTCATAGCCCTCTATATCTTCATCAGTTAATTCCCCTTCATTATCTTCATCAGCTCTTCTATTTTCTTCATCTGTTTCTTCACCTTCATCTATATCTTCTTCCTGTGTGGGCAGTGTTTCGTTTTCAATTCCAGCTTTCTTTCTTTGTTTGATAAGCTCGTCCTGAAGCCCTTGTTCGAAGAGTGTTTGCTGGGTTATATTGAACCTATCCTTATCCTCTTCAGAGATATAGTCCAACCATTTATCTGGATCATTTTCCTCTTCCCTTGCCTCTTTCATGCTTTTCTTAACTACTCTTCCTTTCTTATTGAAATAATACTTACCCACCTTTATTCCAGCACCTAGGATTATCAGGGAAATTAACAGTACAAGTATCAATCTAAGAGAGATACCAAATAAGAACAGGTCTCCACCAAAAAATAGTTTTTCTGTTAGGACCACGTTTGGAGTTATCGTAACAGATTCGTTCGAATCTCCTGAAGTTTGGACCTCAACATAATGCCTGCCATCATCAGTCCACCCGGTTTTGACATTAGATGTCTCCTTAACATCTGCTCTTACACCTTTTGGAAACAGTATCCTGAATTTTGTATCTATACCCTGTATAGATGGTATCTCTATATCACCCATATTAACTGTATGCAGATCCAAGGCACTGTTCTTTTGAGACCCTGCAACATGGATCTTGAACTCTGAATCCATATTCACGATTATAGGCCTGTCCCCTTCTTCGTTATATTGCCATGTACCTTTTTCGAAAGTTATATCGATTCCTATATCGTCATTGTCAAGCGCATCTCTAAGTGTTTGATTCATACCTTCAAAATCATCTACACCTGAACCATTCCTAAGCATACCTAGTATCTCCTGCTTTTCAAATAAACCATGACTTTCTGCCTGTATTATGAGTCCAGTAGTGGCGTAGTTCAACCTGATCTCTTCGGGTAAAGAATCAGCTATATCATCTGGAAGTTCAACTGAAAGTATTTCAACTCTTGCATCTATCTTTGATTTAGCATGGGCTCCGTAGGATAATTTTAAAGGGCTAGGTTCCACTCTCAACTTATGTAGGTCCACTTCCATGTTGAATTTTATAGATTCTTCAGTAGGACCTTCAACACCTGAGTGAAAAGAACCGTTCAACCTGTTTCTCAGATCTATATTGTAAAAACCCTCTTTTCTTTCCAACTGGTCGGATCCATTATACAGGTTCATGAACTGTGGTGTAGCAAGTTTAAAGTTCAAGATGTAGTCCTCATCTATATTATCTACTTGTGGTATTTCAAAATCGACTATCGCCCCACTGTTCATTATCTCATCTATAAGCTCATGATCGATGTATGCACCTTCTTTATCTGGAGTCACATTGAGTTTGAAATCTTTGGCTTCGTAATATCTTATAATTTGTCCAGATGCCTTACCAGGATCTCTATATTTAAACTGTATATCTCCTAAAAGATCCGGTATCTTTGCCTCAAACTCATCCACCGATTCGTTCATCTCATCGGTTATATTGTTCCATTCTAGCAATCCATTCTCAACAGAATCTCTTAAAAATCTATAATCGACATACTCGAGTCCTTCAACAGAGTCTGGGATAGATAGATTACCACCGTAATCAGATATATTGATAGAGAAGATGGATATAGAAACTTTTACATCGATATTATCAAGATCGCGCATATCTAATGTTCCATTGACGAAGACCTTTTCTTTACTCACTTCTCTTACCTCGCCATCATACCTCAATTTCAAAGGTACTACATTTTCTTCTTCGTTTAAATTATAGGTTCGAGACCATCTGCCTTCGTATCTAGTTCCATTCTCTATCTTGATATCTTCTGGAGTCCTAACCGTTATCTGTACTCTATCGGCACCAGTTATGTTCATAGAAATATCCTTATCTATAGTAGTATTCAACTTGAGAACAGACCTGACGATATCACCAACACGGGCATCTTCTGGTAGATCAAAAGAGTCCGGGGTGAAGGATAGATTTTCATTTAAACTCAAATCTGCCTGTAGTTCTCCCAATCCATCTGGATATTCTTCACGATATGAATCTACTTTTTCCCATGATCTATCTTCCCAGGAGAAATTTAAAGTGACATTTTGACCGATCAAATCAGCAAGCTCTTCTTCTATATTCATCTTGCTTTGTTTTATATTCTCTTCGTAAATATCAGACAGCTCAACGAGTCCATTTCTAACAGCTACCCTTATGAAATCACCATCAATAAAATCTAAACCATGTACCGATCCAGGTATTTCAAACTGTGCCCCATAACTGCTTACATTTACTACACCGATGCTTATATCCATACTTCCATACACGGAATTGAATGTCTTTATATCTATCAAGCCAGAAGCAGTTATATCCTCGCTTTTATATGATCTTATATCTGAACCTATCCAAAATAGCTCTATGTCTAATGTATGGAAACCTCCTTCCTTGTACCAAGTTCTTTTTCCTCTATCACTTTCATTGACTCCCTGCTTTATACCTATGTTTTCAGGAGCCTTTATAGTGAGTTTCATCCATCTGTTGTTTTCTACTGTAAGATTAAAATCTACCCTTAGTTCAGCATCAAGTCGTAGGACTTCTTCCACGAGTTCATCCATATCAGCTACTTTAGGCAAACCCAGTGATGTAGGATCAAATCTAGCTGGCCTTGTAGTTTCTAAGTAACCTTTGAAAGGTCCCAATGATGGCGATCTTTCTTTCCACTCCTCAGCAGACCATTGTTTCCATTCAAGAGATTCCCAGGAAAACTCCATCAAAACCTCTCTTCCGAACAGATTCTTCAGATCTGCCTTTACATCTTCACGCATATCTTTTATGCTTTTATTATAAATCGTCGACAGATCAAATATATCATTCCTTACCGCCACTCTTATAAAATTTCCATCTATATAATTTAGGTTCCTAACTGTACTAGGTACGGTGAACTCTTTATCATATCTTGAAACTTTGATAGAAGTCAATTCCATGGATATGTTCATCGGGATGTTATCGAATGACATCATGTCTAGATCTATATCAGCACCTATATCTTCTGAATTGTATTTTCTAACTGTTCCACTCCAAGAAATATTTAAAGAAAAATAGGGCAGAGGATTGTTTCCTTCTCGGTTATCTATCTCCTTATGATACAGATATCGACCACTGCTCTGCTGTTCCGAATCCTTGAACATCACGTTGTATGGAGCCAATATATTGAGGGTAAAATACATCCCATCTTGAATTATCATGTAGAATTCTGGATTGACTATTGCGTCTAACTTCAAGATCTCATTGATGACCTCGTCTAGATCAGCCTTCTGAGGTATATCCATTTTTGAATTAGTAAAACCTACAGGTTCTGTAGTGTTGAAATAACACCTGATAGGTGGACTAGATGTCATGTGATCAACATCATAACCTGAAACAGTCCCCATATCCCACTCAAATCTGAGATCAGGTTTCTCTCCAAAGATATTTTCAATGCTCTGTTCAAAGCTTTCCATCGTTTCATTCAACGATCTATTCTTTATCTCCTGCAGGTTAGTCAGCCCGTTATCCAGCATAAGACGTATACCATCTGATGTTATGACCTCTAAACCAGTTACACTTGATGGTAGAAGTGGTTGTTCAGTCCCTTCTTTATTGTAGTCTGTAATGTCTAAAGTGTATAGATTAATCGTATCGGTGATATCTACGTTCTCAAAACTATTCATATCTAGAAAACTTGTTGCATTTACTCTCTCTTCTTTCAGATCTAATGGATCTTCATCAGTGATATTTATCGTTCTTGAAAGCGATATATCCCGACTTCCCTCTGAATTGTTGTATATCCATGTTGATGTTCTCGCTTTTCCATCATCAAAAGTATGATTGTAATCTGACCAACGTCCCCATGTATCTGTTGAAGTCGTGATGAATGGTTCTGGGACATTTATCCTGTATGTAGAATTATGACCAGGTTTTACCTTCAAATTGATATCTTTGCTTATAGATGCTCCCATCTTGGTTGTGCCGTAAATTAGGTCACTTAGATCGAGCTGATCATTACTCTCATCGAATCCAAACGAACTCTTCAGCAAATATACATCTGCATGACAATATACATTTACAGGCCCCGGAGATGATCCTACGTCGTAAGTGGATGAGTGGAAGTCTTTATTTTCCTCCGGGAAAGCTGATGATACACTGTCGTTGAATATATCGCCCATCTCACTGGAAAGGTTCTCCATTATCTCATCAGTATCAGGTGAGTTTCTGATATCGTCTGCAGTAAAATTCATACCACCTATCTCTACCTTGTATATTTTGAACTCTGCATCGATAGAAACCGCAGTCATGTTCCCCTGGAAGGTTATATTGTAAAGGTCTAGTATGAGTTCATCTGAACCAGTTGACGTTAATTTAGTACTTGTATTTATTTGGGTTGCATTTTCACTATTATCCCCTTTTTGATGGCCAGCTTCCATCTCTTCATCCTTCCTAACAGGGTCATCTCTCAGCTTGTGATATTCCTTAGAGTTGTGTCTTATTATGATATTTTTATCACTATTTGAGTATTGATCTGATTCATCATCTTCGATATTTTTATCACCATCTATGATTTCAGACCTATTTTCCAATATGTTCATATGTGAATTTACTTTTTTACGAAAAGTATTCGATCCATTTTTGATGATATATGTAATATCGTTTCCTGGCCCTGTGAAATCTTCCTTAAAATATCCATCCTGTTCTGTCTTGGAATCTACTTCTTTTTTAATACTAATATTTTTGACTGAATCATCACCGGCTGTGAGATTTTTTTCATTTTCACCCTCAGCTATGATTTCATCTCCCCCGGAATCGATGCTTTTTGACTGCACCATAACTGAAATTCCACTAGTTACCAAAATGAAAATTATTGCAAATGTCATTACCCTTTTATAATCCATACTTTGACCTCGTTATTCAATATTTGTTTATTAGTGTGCTTTATCAACATATTTAAAAGTAATGTGTGAAAGTGAGATTTTTTA
>CAZEXI010000044.1:0-17869 GCA_964516805.1 uncultured Thermoplasmata archaeon | reverse complement strand
TTTAACAATCAAAGATTGTTTTTATTTTTAAAAACCTTTTATTAAGGGCTATCTCAGATAGCCCAACACGTTTTTAGTGCATTTTTTTATCAAAAAAATGCGGGGGAAGGGATTTGAACCCTTGGATGCCTGCGCAACGAGGTCCTAAGCCTCGCCCCTTTGGCCATGCTCGGGTACCCCCGCTATGTGTATGTAATTTTTAATTGGGTTTGTGCAGTATAATCATATTAATAAAATTTTGGTTAATGTAGTTCTACTTTCTTTCCTGTTTTATCTCTTTCGAATCTACCGAATTCATCCATCTCAGATAATTCTTCTCTCGTAAATACTGGGCCATCTTTACAGACCTGTAATCCATTTATAGTGCAAGAATCACAAAGTCCAAGACCGCATTTCATGTATCTTTCCAGAGAAGCCTGAACTGGTATTTCATGTTCTAAAGCAATATCGACTGTTTTCTTCATCATCACTTCTGGACCACATGTTAATATCTGATCAATATCTTTCTCTTCGATCAAATCTCCTAATATGTCAGTCACGAAACCGTGATGACCTGCCGAACCATCGTCTGTTGCCAGATGTAAGTGTGTATTCTCTTCCATCTCTTCTCTAAACAGAAGTTCATCTTCTGTCTCTCCGCCCAAAGCACAGTTCACTATCTTATTCTGTCTGATAGCTTCTGAGACTGCAGGTAATAAAGAAGCACCACCGATTCCACCTATAACAGCTAATATCTCATCTCCAAACAGATCATATCCGTGTCCATAAGGTCCACGAAGACCTATCCTTTCTCCCACCTCCATCTTATGAAGATATTCAGTAGATTCTCCAACTTTCCTAACAGTTATTGACTGTTCAGGTGTATGTCTAGAAAGACTCATAGGAATTTCATCTACTCCTGGAATCCATACCATGATAAACTGTCCAGGTTCCATATCTACATCCCAATCAAAATAAAACGATTTAGTTGATGGAGTTTCATTAACTATCTTTTCGATCTCGACTATATCGATACTGCTCATGCTCCCGGATAGTATTTACAATATTTAAGAAGTTTTGTTAGCCGTAAATTATTTACTCTATAGAGAATTTCACGAAGTTCATGAACTCACGATAACCATTAATAATTTTAATAACAACGATGCTATTCGTACCCATGTTAGCGAGTAATAATGTTTCAGCAAAGGAAGGACAACTTTTTGCTAAGATCAACACCAACAAGGGTAATATAGAAATCAAGTTATTCGAAGATGACGCACCTAAAACAGTTGATAATTTTGTTAAATATGCTAAAGACGACTTCTATCAGGGCACTATATTTCATCGGGTTATAAGTGGATTTATGATACAGGGAGGAGGCTTTACAAAAGACCTACGAAAGAAGCAGACACCCTACGAACCTATAGAGAATGAAGCAAAAAAGAGTTGTCACAGGAACAATCGAGGAACGATAGCAATGGCTAGGACCTCAAAACCTGATTCAGCTACAAGTCAATTCTTCATAAATACAGATGACAATGCAAATCTAAACTGGGATAAAGCTGGAGACGGCTACGGTTACTGCGTATTCGGTAAAGTCGTAGATGGTATGGATGTAGTGGACAATATAGAATCAGTGAATACCGGTTCTGAAAGCGGTATGGATGATGTCCCAAAGGAAGATATAGTGATCAATAATGTTTCAGTTTATAGAAAGGTTACAGATGATTCCAGCAGCGATACTTCTGGAAATCTAGTATCAACTTTGACATCAAATCTTCTTTTGATCGAAGTTTTGATCTCAGTAATCGCAGGTGCAGGTATATTCTATTTCCTTTCAAACAGAAGTCAAAACGAAAAAGATAGGTAAAAACTTATAATACATTCCATAATGAAAATCTATGTCCGTAAAAGATGATATAATAGAACTCAAGGACAAGAAGGATGCCGTGATCGTTGCACACAATTATCAGATAGGTGATATTCAAGATATCGCAGATTTCGTTGGTGATTCTTTTGGCTTAGCTCAGAAAGTCAGCGATTTAGACGTTTCTAATGTGATTTTTTGTGGAGTAGACTTCATGGCAGAATCAGCTGCCATCCTAAATCCAGATAAGAACATCATACACCCAGAACCTGATTCTGGTTGTCCGATGGCAAATATGGTAGATATAAAAGAATTAAGAAAATACAAGGAAAATAATCCTGAAGCAGCAGTTGTTTCTTATGTTAATACGACAGCTGAAACAAAGGCGGAATCTGATGTGTGCTGTACCTCCTCTAACGCAGTGAAGGTGGTAAAAAGCTTAGATAACAACAAGGTATTATTTGTTCCCGATAAAAATCTAGGTACCTTTGTTAAGAGACGTGTTGATGATAAACAAATTGACATCTGGGAAGGATATTGCTACGTACATAATGACATCAGTCCTGAAGATGTGAAAAAATTGATTGATAAATATCCTGATGCAGAAGTTGTAGTACATCCTGAATGTAGAGAAGAGGTGGTTGACCTAGCAGATTACGCAGAATCAACCGCAGGAATATTAGAAAGGGCAAAAAAAACAGATGCAGATAAAATGATCATCGGCACTGAAAAAGAGATGGGTTATAGATTAAGAAAAGAGGCCCCGAACAAAGAATATTATTTTCCAGGAGAACCCGTTTGTAAAGATATGAAGAAAATAACTTTAGAGAAAGTCATGGCTTCTTTACAGGACCTTGAGCCAATAGTTGAAATGGATGAAGATATAGCCAAAAAAGCCTTAAAACCACTAAAAAGGATGGTTGAGATAGGTAGAGGGTAAATGGAGTATTTAGATGAAAGAATTAAAAAGTGTAAAATCTGATTTCCTTGTTGTCGGAACTGGTATAGCTGGCCTATATACAGCTCTGCATCTGAGTAGACTAGGAGACGTCACAATATTAACAAAAGGAGAAGTAAAAGAAAGCAGTACACAGTACGCCCAAGGGGGTATCGCAGCAGTCTTGGACAAAGGTGATTCCTGGGAACTACACATGGAAGATACACTAGAGGCTGGAGATGACTTCTGTGATAAAGAAGCTGTTGAGGTCTTAGTAAAAGAAGGGCCTGATAGAGTTTTAGAACTTATCGAGATAGGGACTAAATTCGATTATATCGAAGGTGAATTGGACTTAGCTCAGGAAGGAGCACACAGTCGAAGAAGGGTGCTACACGCAAGAGGTGATGCAACTGGGGAAGAGATAAGAGAGTCACTGACAGATTCTGTAAAAAAGGTAGATTGGATAGATATAGCTGAAAAAACATTCTTTGTTGACCTTATTAAAAATGATGGAAAAGTGAAAGGAGGTATTTGTTGGAATTTAAAGGATGATGAATTTGTAAAATATCTATCTAATCACGTTATCTTAGCTTGTGGTGGTTGTGGAAGAGTATACAAAAATACAACAAATCCTGAAGTAACTACAGGAGATGGTGTTGCCATAGCTTATAGAGGCGGTGCAGATATAGTCGACATGGAATTTATTCAGTTCCATCCAACTGCTCTATATAATCCTGAAGGATTTTCTTTCCTCATCTCTGAAACTGTTAGAGGTGAAGGGGGATTATTGAGAAATGAAGCTGGAAAAAGGTTCATGCCTAATTACCATAAAGACGCTGAATTGGCTCCACGAGATGTTGTTTCGAGAGCAATACTGAACGAATGTGAAAAGTACGAGAAAGATTATGTCTGGCTCGATGTTACACACCAGGAAAAAGATTTTCTTAAGGGTAGATTTCCAAAGATCTACAACACATTGAAAGAGATAGATATAGACATGGCTGAGGATTATATCCCTGTCGCTCCTTCCGCTCATTACATGATAGGTGGTGTGAAAACTGACCTTTATGGCAGAACGAATGTTCCTGGATTGTATGCATGTGGCGAGGTAGCATCTACGGGAGTTCACGGAGCAAATAGATTAGCCAGCAATTCTCTGCTTGAAGGACTTGTATTCGGGCACAGGATATATAAAGGAATAAAAGAAGAAAAGACCCACGAGAAAGAGATCGATGATGTAGATATAGCTTTTGATAGATACAGCGATGATCCTGCAGAAGATACACTGTCTAACTTGAAAGTTGAATTGAAAGAAAAAATGATGGAAGATGCAGGTATCGTCAGAAGCGAAAATAGCTTGGAAGAAACATTTTATTGGTTAAATTCTAAGATGCAAGAAATCGAAGATTTGAGATATTTAGATAAAGATTATTGGGAATTAAAAAATATGGTTACAGTTGGTAAATTGATATCTGGATCAGCTCTGTTAAGGGAAGAAAGTAGAGGTACCCATTACAGATCTGATTTTTCTTATTCAAAAGATGAATGGAAGGAAAATCATACTCTATTCAATTTCAAAAAACCAGAAGGTGAAATCATATGAACGATATGAAAGTTAGAAAGATAGTTAGAGATGCTATAGAAGAAGACCTAGGTACTGGGGATATCACCACTGATTCTATAATTGAGGAGGGTAAAACAGGAAAAGGTGTGATCAGAGTAAAAGAAAACTGTATTATCAGTGGATTGAAAGTCTCAGAAATTGTTTTCAATAAAATTGATCCAAACCTAAATTTCGATCATATTCATAAGGATGGTGATCATGTTAATAGTGGAGATAAAGTAGCAGAGATCGAAGGTGAAATCAGATCTATTCTAAAAGGTGAAAGGCTTGCATTAAATTTCCTCCAGAGGATGTCTGGTATATCAACAAAAACCAATAGATACGTAGATAAACTACAAAGATACAGTGCAAAAGTTGTTGATACGAGAAAAACAACCCCAAATCTGCGTATTTTAGAAAAACGGGCTGTCAAACTCGGTGGTGGTTCTAATCACCGTATGGGCCTATATGACGCTGTTCTAATCAAAGATAACCATATCCGATCAGCAGGTAGTTTTAGTGAAGCAGTTGAAAGAGCAAGAAAAAATATTCCTCATACAACCAAAATAGAAGTTGAAGTCGAAGATCTAGAAGAGGTCAAAGAGGCGATAGAGAGCAGTGCTGATATAATAATGCTTGACAACATGAATTTAGAAAAGATGGAAAAGTCAGTTGATCTCATCGGAGATAAAGCAGTTACTGAAGCTTCTGGAGGTATAACCTTAGATAATATAAAAGATGTTGCTGAAACAGGTGTGGATATCATCTCTGTGGGAGCACTCACTCATCAGATAGAATCGATCGATATCAGTCTTGATATTCAGTGACTAAATTTCTTTTTTACTATTATCAATAATATCGCAATCACCAAAGCAAATGGTATAATAGTCTCTAGATTTCCAAGACTTCTTTGGGTTCCTTTTTCATCAGTTGATCCTACTTCTATTATTTCGCTTCTAGCTGAAGGTCCTATGCTGTTCAAAGCAGTAACATAATATCTGTAAGATAGATCTGTATCTACAGACATATCCGTATAATTCGTTTGTTTACTGCTAACAGTGTCTAGTAATTCAAATCCCTCACCTGATTTATTCCTATATATCCTGTATCTGTAAAGAATGTATCCTCCATCGTCAGGTTCTGGCTCATCCCAATCAAGTTCTATATTACCCTCATTTTCAAAATAGGTGAGGTTTCTAGGTGGGTTAGGCTCTATAGGTCCACAGTAAGGGGTCGCTTTTACTTCTCTGCTAGGTTCCGATTCTCCATGTTGGTTTACAGCAGTTATGTAATAGTAGAAAGTAACATTTCTATCCCCATTTGGATCTTTATACACTCTGGTTGTATCATCTACAATTTTGTATAGAGTTTCATTTCCACTGCTAGTACCTCTGTATATCCTGTACTGATATGTTCCATAATTCTCAGTACCTCCAGGACTCCATCTCAAACTTATCTCTCTTTCACAGATGGCTATTATCAGGTCCTCAGGTGCTGGTGGTACACTGTCAGTATCATCATCAACTGCTGTAGATATACCTGTAAATAGACTTGCAATGAATAAGACCATTAAAACAAATATCGAGCGATATAACATTGTTATTCAATTAGTATTTATGGTCGTCAGGTGTTATTTATACCTTGTTGCTAGTCAGTGTTCATACAAATAAGAAGTACACTAACACAGCAATACCAAGTGATATCAATACAGGTTCCATCATCAACCGCAGAAATTTTCCCATCTCAGCATCGAAGTATTCCAGCGAAATACCAACGCAAGGATGTACTGGTGTTATCACATACCCCATGAATACTGAGAAAAATATGAGTGCAAATACGATTATCGGTAAGCCGGATAATCCTAGAGTTGTGACGTAAATTGGTATTATTATAGATGCAGGTAGATTTATCCTGCCAGTAGCTACGCCCAATAAGAAACCGATACCGATACTAAGAATGATACCAGGAAGTGAAAGATCACTGATAAGTGTGTTTATATCAGTAGCTTTGAACATATTGATAAAGGTGTATATCCCCAACATCATGATGGTGAAATTCCATGGTTTCATGTCTGTTATAGCATCTTTTAACATATTCTTTCTATTGGAGATATACATTCCACTGAAGTAGATGCCCATCGCCAGACTTGTCCCTATCGCTATAAATGTAGTAAGATTGCCTACTGGAAAATTGAAAAGTGAGGATAAAGTGAAATCTAAAATCGGTGCTGTTAGAATCACAAATAATGGTATCATTAATTCCTTCAATGAAAAACTTCCAGAATAATCTATTTCACCTTCTGCCTTTCTCAAGAAGAAAAAATAACCAAGGAATAAAGTCAGAACAAACAATGGTATTTGAATAAGAACGATCTTGTATACATTTAATCCCGCAATATCTGCAGGGATAAATAATGCAGGTGCCAATGGATATATGAAGAATAATATATGCCTAAACCACACATTTATACCCATCTTAACATGTCCTTCTAACTCTTTTCCCCCCTTTTCGATCAATGGTGCTGAAAACAAAGCACCACCAGGAATAGGCAGTAATCCCAATAAAGCAGGTGTTGAGCCTAAAAATCCTTTTTTTCCTATACGAAGATTCTGAACTATATGGTCCAGCTGACCGCTTTCCTGTAAAACACCACCAATTACTGGGATCATAGTAAGGGCAGCGGTTGATATAAGAGTAGCAGGATCAGTAAAGGTTTGATAGATCTCATAAAGCATATCTGTTGGTGATAAAGTAAACAATCCCAGAACGACTGCTGCAGTCAGTAAAGATATACCAAGATGCTTTCTAGCACCGATCAAAAGAATCGCTATAGATACAAAGAAACCTATCCAAGAGATTATCATATATTGGAGTCAACGAATCAATATTTTTATTTAAACATTTCCCAGATATTACAATTCAGTGGAAAAGGTCATCAATATCATCTTGAGATATATCTCCTGTTTCGCTGGCATCTTCTAAAGAGGGTGGTTCCTCATCTTCGTCTGGAGTTGGAAAACCTTGAGGTGCTTCTGAGTCATCCATCCCCTCAAGCTGATCCATCATGTCACCCATTCCTTCTTCATCTGGTACATCCATATCCGGAGGTCCCTGTGGTGTAGTAGGTGCTTGATCTTGAGATTCAGGTTTCTGTTCAGACTCAGTTTCCTGATCCGGACCAGGCTTTTCTTCCTCCTTCTCAGGTCTGTCTTGATCAGTCTTCTCATCAGAAGTAGATTTACTATCTTTATCCTCTGCCTTTCCTTTCCTATATTCTTGTGCTTTGGATCTGAGTACTTCCAGATATTGGTATATCTCAGCTATGTCTTTCCTCATCTTCTTCTGTGATTCTGCCATCAGATCTTCTAGCTGTTTTGGAGTAAGTTCTCCTGATTCTAATTTAGAAATTATCTCTTCTTTAGAATGGTCAGTTGTTGATTCTTCTTCTGCTGCGCTCTCTTCCGTTTCCTCTTCTGTTTTTTCTTCAGATACTTCTTCAGATTCTCCTTCAGGCTTATAGATATAGAAGAAAGCGAAAAGACCACCAACAGCTGAAGCAAATACCACGATAGGCAATAATATATTTAAAATCGATAAGGGCTCTTCTTTCTTTTCAACATCTACTTTTATAGCATCCTGATCTATATTGTTATTCGCGTCTCTTACAGTCAATCTCACCGTATAAGTTCCGCTATCCTTGAATTCGTGTACTGGGTTTTCACCATAGAAAACTTTGTTCTTCTCTACTACGACCCAAGTATAATTGACTATTCTAACGTTGTCGGAAGAACGTTTTGCATCCAGCATTATTTCTTCATCAACAACTACAACACTGTCTTCACCAGCATCCGCAGTAGGTTTCTTTCCATCCTTAACATAAACGTATATCGAATCTGTGCCGATGTTACCAGCTTCATCGGTAACCTCTAATGTTACTTTAAAATCGCCTACTTCAGTGAATTCATGTAAGATTTCCTCACCATAATAAACCTCGTTCTCAATATGCCATTCATAACTAGATATCTTATAGTTATCATAAGAGTCGCTTCCGTTGAGCTTAACTCTCTGATTTGTGTAGATCGTCCAATTTTTTCCAGCCTCAGCTACCGGGTCTGTTAAATCCTTGACCCAAACAGTAATAATGTCTATATCATAGTTGCCAGCTTCATCCGTGACCTTCAATTTTACGAAAAATGTACCTGGATCCTCAAAGGTATAGTTTGGTGTTTCACCATATAATTCTGTTTCCTCATCTATACTCCACGTATAATTTTCTATTTGTACATTATCTGAGCTTCCAGAACCATCCAAAACAACTTCAGTATCCTCATCAACATTTAAGTTAGTACCGGCATCAGCTATAGGCTTCTTATCATCTTCAGCGAGGATGGTAAAAGTTTCCTGACCTTTATTACCACATTCATCCCATAACTTAAGAGTCACTTCATATTCTTTTACATCTGTAAAAATGTAATTAATGACTTTACCATCTACAGTTATTCCTTCGATCAGCCATTCATATTTTATGATGCCTATATTGTCATGAGATTCTGAAGCGTCTAATTTAACCACATCACCGATCTTTACAGTTCTACTACCTCCAGATACAGGAGTAGGAGGGATATCATCTATTACCTCGATTTCTCTCTCAAGCGTAGAATTCCAATTCCCAGAAAGATCTCTAGCGGATAAAATGTAATTTAAGGATTCATCTTCGTCAGTGGGTATAGATATCGATTCTTCCCATGTATCTCCTTTAGAATTTCTCAAGCTTTCATTTATTGGGTCATAAGCGTTATTACCAAACCAATATTCAACATAAACCTCTGAAACCATATTATTGTCAGTAACTATACATTTAAACTCATATGATTTACCAGTGAATGTTTTCGGTTTCGCAATATCTTCTATTTCAGGTTTTGTTTTATCTTCAATCACAAGATATCTCGATCCTGACCATTCTATGTTGCCGCTCATATCTTCAGCGGTTATTCTGTATTCATATCTTCCTATACTGGTGTAAATTTTGTTATAGTAATAAGTTGAGCCTACATTTTCCATAGGTAATTCATAAGATGATCCATCTGGATCTGTAACATTGATCATAACGGAACGAAGATTTCTGTTATCTATTACTTCCGCTGTTATATTTACTGATTTATCCAACAATTGTGAATCTGGTACTTCTGAATGTATACGTATATCTGGTCTATCGTTATCAGTGACCTCTAATGATACCAGCTCAGTAGAATTCCAGTTACCGTTGATATCACAAGCTAAAATAGTGTAATTCAAATAAGAGCAGGCTGGATAGACTTCGTTGATACTTTTTATATAATGATCTTGACTAGAGTTGTCCATAGATATATTTTCGTGATGATCCCATACATCAGTAGTATAATTCACTCTTACTTTATCCACCTTGTCGTTATCTATCACAGTGGAATTAAAAATAAAAGGTTCTCCATTGACTGGATGCGTTCCTGTATTATCAGTAATCCTGGGAGGTATGTCGGGGATTGTTGTAAAACTCCAAGTTTCAGATACATTTGTGTTATTGCCATTAGAAACCTCTACGTACCATCTATATGTAGCACTGTACTCCAAATTGCTCCAAGATAACGAGACTCTGGATTTCTGACTGTTATCTGTTACATTATATATGTCTCCTATTTTACTACCATTTTTTGCATTGTAAAAAGTTAAATTCAGTTTCTTTCCTTCATCTACCGTTACATTCACACTCAATTTTGGATTTACACTTATATCGGTAGCACCATCTTTTGGAAATGGATCCGTTGGTTTTTCAGGTCCTTGAGCGGCTGAGACGTTATTTGTGAAAATAAAAGAACCTGAAACTAAAGTGATTAAAAGTAATGTCGTCATTACGAAGACTTTTATCTGATTTCTATTGATTTTCCATTTCATCGTATTACCGGTAAATTAAATTGTCCAGTTTATTATACAGAGCATTATCCTCATGTACCTTTACTGTTACTTAAGAAGTTTATTTTAAATATTTATTTGCAATTGATTTTCAAGAATGATAATAACGGATGGTAATGAATACAGGCATTTCCCATCGGTTAAAATCTAATTTACCAAAGAGGATAATTAAAATGATAAAAAATCGCAATAGATAAATAATGTTTGAATCTAATAACATGTATACAGTACAGGTTATTTGGATGCTATCTACACATTATAGTCATTCAAAAAAGTCGTGTGGTGAAAAACATGCCTGAAAACAGATATAAGAAAAAGATTAATCTATTAGGAGATGCCGCCGTAGGAAAGACTTCTTTGATAATTCGTTTTGTAAAAAACGTATTTGGGGATGAATATCTTAAAACAGTAGGCACAAATGTTTACAACAAAGATGTATTTTTAACTGGTTTTGGCGTTAAACTTGTGATATTTGACATAATGGGTGAAAGCGGTTACGAGAACGTTCAAGAGACAGCTTTTAGAGGATCATCCGGTGCTCTAGCTGTAGCAGATTTCACTAGAAAAGAAACACTCGATAATCTTATAGATCACTGGATCCCAAAATATAAAAAACATTCAACTGAAAATCCTCCTATTTTTTTAGCAGTAAACAAACACGACCTTGAAAATAAAGAGATAGATGAGAAAACTATCAAGGGGGTCTCTAAAATTTTCGATGGTATATATTTCACTTCTGCGAAAACAACTAAGAATGTAGATGAAATATTTAGGGACCTGGCTTTCAGGACTGTTTACCAATCACTATCTCCTGTTAGAAACGTAGAAGAGGTTATATCATCAAAGATCATCGATACACCTAAAAAATTGATGGGAGCTTTGTTGACATATGCTTCTGAACTGGGAGATTTAGATTATACCACTAAAGAAAAATTGTTGAAGGATTCAGGTGTGGACAAATTTTCATTGGAGGAGGAGATCCCAGAAGAGAACACGCTAAAATTTGGAGAGAAATTAGTTGGTTGGTACAGGGACAACGATGACGAAGAATCAGCTCAAGCTATTCAACAGGTTATAGATAAATATAAAAAAGAAATTTAAAACCATTTCTAATTCTCTTAAATATTTTGATTTCCGAAGGTAAAAACTTAATACAATTTAACAAGTTAAAAAATATGGAGATTTCAAATCCAGATATCAATATAGAACCTAAGCTTATCGGAAGAGAAGAAGAGTTGCAAAGGCTGATAAGAATTTTTAATGATGTTAGGAGCAAAAATGGTTCTACTGTTTTTATATCTGGTGAAGCTGGTATCGGAAAAACAAGGTTGGTAGAGGAATTCGCAAATAATATCTCTCAAGATTGCGATATCAAGTTTCTAAAAGGTAATTGTTTACAAGAAAGTATGCAGCCTTTATTGCCTTTTAGAGAAGCTTTTCGTAAAGGAAACCTACAGCATTTAATTTCAGGTGATCCTCCACCAAAAGTAATCTCAACTTATCTAATTGATAACACTGGAATACTGATATCAAAAGCTGAAAGGGAGATATCTGACTTAAACGGTGATATTTTTGCACCTATGCTGGAAACTATAGAAAGTTTCGTCAAAGATTCTCTATCAGAAATGGGAAAGTCAGAAGATGAAGGTGCAGGTCTTAATACCATTGGGTATGGCAAATATAAAATTGTAATACAATCAGGTGAAAAATTTTCTTTAGCAACCATAATTAAAGGAACAAAAAGCGAATTTTTAATAGATGATATGAATGAAAAACTATACGAAGCTGAAAATAAGCTTGAATCATGGGATGGAGACGTTTCGGAAACAGAAAAAGTAGAATCTCAAGTGTCCTGGTTCACTGAGTCAAATAAGTATGAAGGTGAATATCTGGTAGATGATCCAGAGATAAAACAGGATAATCTTTTTGAAAATATACTATTAGGTCTGAAAAGATCAACTGAAGAAAAACCTATTGTACTATTTTTGGACGATCTACAGTGGGCAGACCCTACAACTTTATCCCTTTTACATTATATCTCAAGGAATACTAAAGAAACAAGATTGTTGATCCTAGGGACCTATCGTCCAGAAGACATATTATGTGATGATAAAAGAAAAAGTCATCGTTTCAAAATAACTAAACAAAATATGAACAGAGATGGGCTTTATGAAGAAATAGAGCTACATAGATTGACTAAAAAAGATTCAGCGAAAATCGTTCAATCGATATTGGAATCGATAGATATAGAAAACGATTTTTTAACTGAGATATTTAAGAAAACAGATGGAAATCCATTTTATATTTTAGAGATTGTAAAATTTCTGATTGATGAAGAATATCTGATAAAAAAAGATGATATGTGGAAATTGGATAAAAAATTAGATTCGATTGATCTGCCCAGCAGGGTCAACGATTTAATATTTAGAAGATTGGAAAGATTATTAGATGAACAGAGAAAAATATTGTCATGTGGTAGCGTTGAAGGTGAAAAATTTTCTTCCAAAATAATTGAGAAGGTGTTAGATTACAATAGACTTAATCTACTTCAGCATTTGAACGAGTTAGAAAATAAACACAATTTAATACGATCAGTAGAAGATGGATATAATTTTTCACACAGTACTATTAGAGATATACTGTATAAAAATATCAATAAAGAATTGAGACAAGAATATCATAGAAAAATTGCTGAGACTTATGAGTATATGTCTGATAAGGAAAATATAGAAACTATTGCTCAACATTTTTACAGGGCTGACGATAAAAGAGGAATAAGATATCTTCTAAATGCTGCAAAAAGGTCCAAAGGCCAGTATGCTAATAAAGAGGCTATAAGCTTTTATAAAAATGCACTGACGCTTATTGATGAAGGGCATAAGCTGGAGTCTAAAACTGCATATCAAGGATTGGGAGAACTGTATAATATTGTGGGTGAATATGAAAAAGCACTAGAGATGTATAAATCAGCACTGAATATTGCTGAAGATGATGAAAAGGCTAAATTATATGTAAATATAGCTGAAAATTACAGGGACATGGGGGATTATAAAGAATCTATAAACTATGCTGACAAAGGTTTAGATTTTTCTAAAGAAAATTCAAATGAAAGATGTGATCTCTTAAATGAAAAAGGTTGGACTTTATTACGGCTGGGTGAACATGAACAAGCGAAAGAAGAATTCAGAAATGAAAAAGAATTGGCTGAAAAAATAGGAGAGATAGGAAAAAAAGGTGATGTTTATTATGGTTTAGGAGCTCTTTATTACGGAGAGGGCGATTATGAAACAGCTGAAGAATATTATAAAAAATCTATAGATATATACGAGAAAATTGATAACAAGAAAGATATTTCGTCTTGTTTTAACAACCTTGCTTTGATATACTCAGTCAAAGGAAATATGGATAAGTCTTTAAAGAACCATAAAAAAAGCCTGGAGATAAAAAAGGAAATTGGAAACAAGAGAAAGATTGCTATCTCCTTAAACAACATGGGTAACCTTTACCTAGAACTTGGTAAGACGGATAAAGCTTTAAATAATCATAAAAAAAGCCTTAAGATCAAAAAAGATATCGGTGATAAATTCGGTATAGCCACATCTTACAACAACGTATCTAATATATATCTAAATAAAGGAAAACTTGAAAAAGCGATGGAATATCAGGAAAAAGGTTTAGACCTAAGCAGAGAAATCGGATACAAAAAAGGTTCTGAGATCGCCTTACATAATATAGGTGAAATACATCTTAGAAAAGGAGACTTAGACACCGCTTTGGAATATTATCAAAAATGTTTGGATGTTAACAAGGAAATTGACAGGAAAAAAGGCTTAGCTTTTACTTTACGGAGTATAAGCGAGTGTTATATCAAAAAAGGTGAACTTGAAAAAGCTGAAGAGAATGGACAAAAAGCTTTAGAAATATCTCGAGAAATTGATTCAAAATTAGTAGAAGGAAGGGCAAAAAGAGTACTTGGCATGGTTTACAGAGAAAAAGGGGATTATGATAAGGCTTTAGAAATGTTTGAGGATGGTATAAACATCTTCAAAAATTCTGATAATAAAAGAAAACTATCAAAAGTTTATTTTGAATATGGAATCCTCTTTAAACAAAGAAATAAAATCGAAGAGGCTGAGAAATATTTACAAAAAGCTTCAAAAATATTTGAAGACATGGATATGGAGATATGGGAGGATAAAACTAAAAAATCAATAGAGTCCTTGAAATCCTGAATATTGATTTACAAAAGTAAAATTTAATAAACCTGCATAGATGCAGGAACATGGGAAAATCTTCTCCTAACAAAATTGTTGAGCCTAAATTGATCGGAAGGCAAAAGGAAATAAATTCACTAAAGAATCATTTTGATAATATTTCTAAAGGAAATATTTCTACAATTTTTGTATCAGGAGAAGCTGGTATCGGCAAAACAAGATTGGTACAGGAGTTTAAAAAATCAGTTGAAGAAAAAGATGACGTTAGATTCATCCAAGGCTTTTGCTTGCACGAAAGCATTGAACCCTTATCACCGATAACTGAAGCATTAAGAGATGCTGATTTAGAATATCTAATGTCACAAGAGGATCCGCCAGAGGTTATATCATCCTTTCTGATAGCTAACAACGGTTTACTTGTAGCTGATTCGGAAAGAGAAAGATCTGGTCTGGACGGAGATATTTTCGCTCCGATGCTGGACATGATTGTAAATTTCGTGGGAGATACATTATCAGAGATGGGAAGAGAGGAAGAAAATAATGTCGGATTAAATACTATCGGATACGGTGACTATAAAATATTGGTCCAAACAGGTAAAGAATTTTCCTTGGCAAATATAATTCAAGGAGATGAAAATGAATTCTTGTTGAAAGAGATGAGAGAAACCTTAACAAAGATTGAGAAAAATTTTGAATCATGGAACGGTGATATGAACAATACTGCTGAAGCAGAAGAATATATTTCACACTTCACAGAATCCGATGAATATAAAGGAGAATACCTCGTAGATGATCCTGAGATCAAACAGGAAAATCTATTTGAAAATATACTATTAAGTCTGAAAGATCTAGCTTCTGATAAGAGAGTGATTTTATTTTTAGACGACTTACAGTGGGCGGACAAATCAACGCTTCTGTTTCTACATTATTTATCTAGAAACACCCAGAATGATGATGTGATGATTATAGGTACATATAGACCTGAAGATATAATAAGAATCGATGAGAGGAATGAACATCAGTTCAAAAAAATTAAACAAAATATGAATAGAGAAGGCTTATTCGAAGAGATAAGGCTGAAAAGGTTGTCTCTCGATGATTCGAATAAGATGATCACATCCATATTCGGAAGTGAAGAAATAGATGATGAGTTTACTGAAAAGATATATCATGAGACCGAAGGAAATCCTTTCTTCATTCTTGAAATATTACAATTGCTATCAGAAGAGAACTACATAATCAAAGATGGTGGTAAATGGGCATTAGATAAAGATATAGATTCTATTGATCTTCCATCAAGGATCAATGATCTCATTACTAGAAGAACGGACCGATTATCAGGAGAACAGAGAAGGATCCTCTCTTGTGCAAGTGTGGAAGGTGAAAAATTTTCTTCTAAAATTATCGAAAATGTGTTGGACCTTGACAGGATTGACCTTTTAGAGCAGTTAAATAAAATAGAAAATTATCATAATCTGATACACACTACAGGAAATAAATATCGATTTGAGCATGGTAATATTAGGGAAGTCCTTTATAATAAAATGAATAAAGACCTTAAAGAAGAATACCACAGGAGGATAGCTGAGACTTACGAAGAGATATATGATAAGGATGAGTATATCGAGAAAAAAGGATATCACCTATATAAAGCAGAAGATAAAAGAGCTATAAATTATTTGATCGATGCAGGTGAAAATGCCCGAGAAAAATATGCTAACGAGGAAGCTATCAATTTCTACAAAAAATCACTTTATTTGATCGAGGATGACGAAAAGAAATACTCTGAGATTTATAAAAAACTGGGCGATCTATACAATACAACTGGAAAGTATGAAGAAGCTTTGGAAAAATATAGATGTGCATTAGAAAATACTCAACGTAAAGAAGATAAGATTAACATATACAGCGAAATAGCTGAAAACTTTAGAGATATGGGTAAGTATAAAAAAGCTATAGAATACGCTGAAAATGGCCTCGATATAACTGAAAAAGATGATATCAAAAAAAGTAGATTAATGAAAGAAAAAGGGTGGGCATATTTACGTTTGGGTGAATACGAAAAAGCTGAGAAAAATTTTGAAAAAGAAAAAGTGTTAGCAGAAAAGAGTGACGACATGTCCAAAATGTACAGTGGATATTATGATTTAGGAAGCGTTTTTTATTTTAGAGGAGATTATGAAAGATAAGAAGAATACTATGAAAAGGCTGTCGATATCGCTGGTCAAATCGGAGACATAAAAAAGCTAGGTTCATGTTACAGCAATCTAGCTCTTATTTATTCGATTAAAGGGGAGAAGAAAAAGTCATTAGAGTACAACAAAAAAGTTTAGAAATGAGTAAAAAGATCGGAAACAAGAAAAATATAGCTATATCTTACAACAATTTGGGAAATATTCATTCAGACATGGGGAATATAGAAAAAGCATTAGATTATCTCAAAAAAGGTCTTGAAATCAGAAAGGAAACTGGTGAAGAGTTCGGTATTGCTTCTTCTTTCAACAGTATCGGTGATATATATCTAAACCAGGGCAAGCTAGATGAAGCTCTAGAACATCAAAAAAAGGCTCTTGATTTGAGTAGAAAGATCGGAAATAAGAAAAGTATAGCAATCTCATTGAATAATATTGGTGATGTTTATTTTGAAAAAGGAGAAGAAAATAAAGCCATAGATCATTATAAAAAGAGCCTCGAAATTAAGGAAGAGACCGGGCGTAAAAAGAGTGTAGTAGTGAGCTTATGTAGGATGGGTAATGCCCTTCTTAAAAAAAGAAAGATAAAGAGAGCAAAAGAAAAAGCAAATAATGCGCTCAATATTTCTCAAAAAATAGACGCAAAAGAAGAAGTTGGTATGAGTAAAAGATTGCATGGTATGATCTACAGAGAAAAAGAAAAGTGGGACGAGGCCATAAAAATGTTTAACGAAAGTATAGATGTTCTAGAGAAATGTGGAAACGAGAGAAAACTTTCAAAAGTATATTATGAATTTAGTATTTTATTAAAAAAGAAAGAGGACGATGAGATAGCTAGAGTAAATCTAGAAAAGGCTTATGATATATTTGATAAAATGAATATGGAAACATGGAAAAAGAAAGCTGATGAAGCCTTAGAGGAATACTTAATGTTGAATAGATTTCATTTATGATACCATTAGAGTAAACGAACAATTCTATGATTTGTGAGCGTTGAGAATCTTTGATTCTTATCAGTTTTCGAATCTCCGACGAAGGTGTGAACAAAAGTGAACGCCGAGGAGGAGATGAACAAATCTATGATTTGTGAGCGTTGAGAATCTTTGATTCTTATCAGTTTTCGAATCTCCG
>CAZEXI010000043.1:0-18088 GCA_964516805.1 uncultured Thermoplasmata archaeon | reverse complement strand
CAACGGTTCCATATCCATTGATTCCAACTTTGATCGTCATATTTTCCCCATTTGGTGATATATTAGACTAGATAAGAATATTACGGTTGTCTAAAAATAGATATGGTAATAAAAAAAGAAATTAGTAAGAGAAAGAGTTTACTTGTACTCGTTTATTTTCTGCTTCAAAGCTTCTTTTGGTTGAGCTCCTATTGGTTTATCGACGACTTCTCCGTCTTTGAAGATCAGAACTGTAGGTATCGATGTTATCCCATATTTCGAACTAACCTCTTTATTTTCATCGACATTTAGCTTACCAAAAGCTACCTCTCCCTGCATATCTTCAGCCAATTCTTCTATTACAGGATCCATCATCTTACATGGACCACACCATGGGGCCCAGCAGTCTACAGCGAGTAAATCGTATTTCTCAATTAGATCTTTTATATTATCATCAGTAACTTTGATCGGTTCATCTGGCCATTCTTCTGTCATTTTTATACACCTTATAGTTTTGCAATCTGCCTACATAAACAATAGGGTTCATATAAAAAAGTTTCCATTTCTATTCATTCTATTTTGTATCTAAGGAGCGCACCGACTCCGCCCAAAGCTTCCAATTTCTCTCCACCCTCGTGAGTATTGCTGATCACTACAACTTTTCCACCTAACTGTTCAGTCTCTTCCATCAGCTTCTCTCCTTCTTCAGTTCTTACTTTGGTATCTAATATAAGAAGCTCATCCGCAGCACCGATCTTAACTGCTTTCTGTACTGATTCCATACCATATGCATAAGCGCCATCTTTTTTTATTTCCTTTAACAGATTCTCAACCTTCTCGGTTTCGAATGAAACTCTCTGTCCTTCCAATGCCCCTCTTTCTTCACCAGATTTCAACACTTCATGTATGCCAGTTTTACCCCCGATACCTGTTGGGATAACTTCTACATGTTTAACATATTCAGGATAATGATTTTTACAGTATTCAAAGAAATCCTCTTTAGTAAAACCTGGACCTAATATGACGAGAGGCTCTCCTGGATCCATGATCATCTTTAGTTTGTCGATTATCATCTCAAAGAAGTCCTCTCTACTCATCTTTTCTGAATCATACATCTTCCCTCCCATATTGGGGGCGAGATGAGCCATCTCTTTTAATCCATACTGCCTCATTATTGCAATAACAGCATCGTTCTCCTCCAAGGCAACGAAAGTGATTATCGGTTCTTCACTCCTTTCTACAGCCTCTTTCAATCTATCTAATTCATGCTTTTTCCACTTGTCTTTAATTATCGTCAACTCATCCCCGTCAGTTAGGTTTAAAGTATGATAAGAGCCTAAGTCCTGAGGGCCATCAACGATCACTCCTAAAATTCTTAATCTATCTGTAAATTCATGGAACTCCATCTTTTCAACTTCTATATCCAATCTCATCCTCTTTTTCTCCCCTCTCTCTGAACGTATCTTATCCCTCTGAGTCTCTTCTCTTCTATATGTAACTGCTGACACTATATCATCTGGATTGATGATATTTTTAAGGTGCCAGAGGTCATCCATATTATCTATACGGATTTTTATCTTTCCTTCTCGTGTGTCTTGATGGAGTATCTTCATGTTGAAGTTGGATAGGAGATGGCCTTAATAATTTCTATGCATCTAATAGACTAGATTTATAGAAATTCCCAGTCATCTCCCTCTTGAACTGAGTGATGATTTATCTTAGATTTTGGAAGTGTTTTGTTGTCCTGGTAGTATTGCTCGATATCATCTAAATTGATGTTTTGATTCTGAAGATTTTTGATGGCTTTTTTATTTTCTTTTTTACGACTTTTTTGCTTTTTATTAGAACTGTTTTCCTTGGATGAACTGCTGCTAGAACCGCTGTTATTATTAGATGTATTATTATTTTTGTTATTAGTGTTAGTATTGTGGAATTGTATAGCTTTCAAATCTTGTAATCTCTTTCTTTTCTTTTGTTCTTGAGCTTGATTACTCCAAGAACTAGGATTAGATTTTTTACTACTTTTTTTCTGAGTGGTGGTAGGCTGTAGATTACCTAGATTGATCTGAATATGGGAGCTATCCTCTTCAGAATTGAAGAATTCATGTTTATTTTCTACAGATATTATTCCACCTACATATGCGAAAATAACAGTTAGAACATAGCTGTTAGGTTTGAATGGTAATCCACCTAATATATGTTCGAAGAACGATCCCCAGTAAAGTCTGAGAAATCTTACATAAGGCTCTAAGAACGGTTTGCTGACTGAAGATGAAATAAGTGATTGTGGGTAACTCAGGTAATTAGTCAATGTCACTGGAAGAAGTCCATTTGTGATTACATAATAGACTCCTCCTACTATACCTACTCCAACTAGTGAGGCGATCAATCCTTTTTTTGGGCCACCGGTTCTTCTACCACCTACATATCCTGCGATCATCGGTCCAAATAAAGGTAGCCACCACAGAACTGCAGATAGAAATATTATATATTTTACTCCACTCCAGAAATTGAATGTAACTTTACCAATCTCTTTCAATTTCTGAGTTTTACTTTTCTTTTTTTTAGAAGGAACTCTTATAATCCCCTGTTCCAAAAGCTTTTGAGTTGTGGGGTCTAAATTTTTTTTAGATTTGCGTAGAGGCATCCTATCCCTTTGTACATCCATTAGTCCGACATATTGTCAGACATATAATAATAGTGCCCCTAAGCTATATAAGTATTATGGATTTTCATTTAAATCGTCATACGATAATAATAGAATGAATGGAAGAGTTTTAGATAGATTTACATGGCATCTAGAATATTTTTAACTTTCTCTTTGTGCTTTTTTCCAAGTTCTTCAGCCCTCTCTTCATTTTTAGCTTCAGTGTACACTCTGTATTTTGGTTCAGTTCCAGAGGGACGTATCAATACCCAGGCATCATCATAGTAAATCTTTAGTCCATCGGTATCATCGTAATTTTCATCACCGAATTCATCAGTCAATCTTTCAAGTAAAGTCTCTTTCATATCGTTGGGACATCCGACACCTCTTTTATCAAGTGAATATTTTGGTAGTTCATCTACAAGTTTGGAAAGTTCACCTTTTTCAGCTATCAATTCTACTATCTTAGCTGCTGCCAATCCAGCGTCTCTGCAGTATTGATGTTCCGCAAATATTAGGCCTCCGTTTTCCTCACCACCGAAAATGGCATTTCTTTCAATCATCTCTCTAGCTACAATAGGAGAACCTACCGCTGTATACAATAGCTCTCCATCTGCTTTTTCTACCACATCTTTCACGCTGCTTGATGAACTGACGGGAGTAACTACTAATCCACCATCATTATTTTCTACTATAGTCTTGGCCATCAATGTTAGAGTTTTGTCACCATGCAGATACTTTCCGTTTTCATCTATAAATATAGCTCTATCTGCATCCCCATCATTTGCTATACCTAGGTCAGCATCAGTCTCTTGGACTAATTTGATAAGATCCTGTAAATTTTCTTTAGTAGGTTCACTTTCGTGTCCAGGAAATGTACCATCTGGTTGAGCATTTAATGTTACTACCTGACAACCCAATCTTCTCAAAATATATGGTGTAGAATAACACCCCGCACCGTTTGCACAATCAACGACTATCTTAAGACCAGCTTTTTCAATTTTATCTTTATCAACTTTATCAATTACCGACTCCATATATAGTTCGACAGGGTCGTCTGACGTTTTACTTCCTACTTTACTCCATTCTGCAAGATCAAAATCTTTAGAAAAATAGATTTCTTCGATCTTCTCTTCTTTATTTCTGATAAGTTCCGTACCATCTTTATCTATACACTTGATCCCATTGAATTCTGGAGGATTGTGAGAAGCAGTAATAGCGATACCAAATTCAGCTTTCATTTTAGTATAATACTGGATCGCTGGTGTAGGAGCTTCACCGAGATCTATCACATCACATCCTGTTGCCATCAAGGAAGATACGACAGCATCTTTTAACATGGAATTAGATAGTCTGGTATCCGAACCAATAGCTACTTTTTTATTTTCCAGCCATGTTCCTATAGATTTACCAAGTCTAGAAGCAAGGTCTACATTCATATCTTCGTTAACTATACCTCTAACTCCGTTAGTTCCGAATAATTTAGGCATCACTCAACACCTTCTGGTTTAAGTTTAGAGTCTACGTGTTCCATGCCCTCTTCAATCATCATGTTATCTGATATCACTGCATTCTCTATGACCACGTCTTTGTCGATTATAACATCGTAACCGATAATACTATCTTTGATCACACTGCCTTCATCTATCTCGACTCCATCAAAGATGATAGAATTAGAAATCTCACAGTTTTCCTCAATAGTACAATCCATTCCTACAGTTACGTAATCGCCTAACTCACTGTCAACTACACTTCTATCTCCTACCAGTTCTTTGATCGCTCTGTCATCCATAAGGGCTTTCTGGGCTTCAAAGAAACTAGAAGGTCTTCCGCAGTCTATCCAGTATCCTTCAAATTCATAGCCATAAAGTCCATCATCTATCAGTTGGGGAAATATCTCCCTTTCCATGGATACCTTTTTATTTGGAGGTATAAGGTCCAAAACTTCTGGTTCTAGTATATAGTGACCAGCATTTATCGTATTGGAAAACGCCTCCATAGGATCTGGTTTTTCCTGAAAACGTAGTATTCTATTATTTTCATCCAGATCAAAGATACCAAATTCCTCTGGATTCTCAACCTCCCATGCTGAGATAGCTCCGACACCATCTTTTCTCTTAAAGAAGTCAGCATAATCTTTTAAGTCTAAACTTGAAATTATATCTGAATTGATAACAAAGAAAGTATCATCTAGATATTCTTCCACATTTTTAACTGCCCCTCCAGTCCCTCTTGGTTCGGGTTCATCTACAATATGAATCTCTCTATCCATATCTATTTCTTCAAAATGATCCCTAAGCATCTCGATCTTGTAGTTTGCTGCGAGAACTATTTCATCGACCTCATCGGGTAAAGAGTCAACGATATGCTGTATCAATGGTTTATTTAAAAGTGGTAACAATGGTTTTGGCGTAGTGTAGGTCAAAGGTCTCATCCTAGTTCCAAATCCACCTGATAATATAACTGCTTTCATGGGTGGAAAATATTGTAGAAGGATTAATAAAGATTACGGAAAGGATTTTATTCTGAACTATTCAGACTTATAGCCACATCGAGTGCTTTTGCACCTTCATCTAATGAAGCTACTGGATTCAAGTCAATGTCGTTTATTTCATCAACATTGTAAAGAAGTGCACCGACCCTTGATATCATCTCTGCTAGTGCATCTAGGTCTCTTCTTTTCTGACCTCTAGCACCAGTTAATAATCTGTAGGAATTTATATCACGCATCATCCTATGAGCTTCATCTTTTGATATCGGTGCCACCCTAAACTCGACGTCTTCGAATATTTCTACATATATACCTCCAAGGCCAAACATAACTACTGGACCAAATGATGGATCGGTCATACCGCCTATTACGACTTCTTCACCACCTTCGACCATCTCAGCAACCGATATACCTTTTATTCTAGCATCTGGTTTGCTCTTTTTTACGTGTGACATTATTGATTCATACCCATCTTCAACCTCTTTAGGATTTTGAAGGTCCACTGCGATACCTCCAACATCCATCTTGTGTACGATATCTTCTGAAACTATCTTTAGTACTACAGGATATCCTATCCTTTCTGCAGCATCCAAACATTCTTCCATAGAATTAGCAACTTCTCCTTGAGCCATCTGGATACCGGCATAATCTAGAACCTTTCTAGCCTCACCTTCAAGAAGATTGACTCTTCCATCACTTTTTGCTTGCTTGATAATCTCTTTTATAAGTTCAAAATCTATATTCCAATTCTTAACATCACTTTCTTCATAATCAACCGATTCTGCTTTCATATTTGACTACCTCATTTGAATCTCATTTTAAGGATATATTCTCCACCTTCTCGCTGTTTTTCTATATCGTAACCCATCTTTTCAAAAACACGAAGCATCTTTCTATTATCAGCGAGAACTTCAGCTGTGAATCCGTAAAGACCACGCTGCTTCGCGATCATGGTCAAGTATTCCAATAAAACTGTTCCTATACCTTGGTCTTGATATTCATCTCTTATCATAACTGATACTTCAGCTATATTTTGCCCCTCTTTGACTTGATAGTCACCGACTCCGACCATCCTATGTGGTCCTTCTATCTCAGTATCTATAACAACTATAGCCATCTCTTTCTTGTAGTTTATCTGTACGAACTCCTGCCTTCTTTCATGGGGCATATCTTTCCTTGCACTCATGAAACGTTTGTATCTACTTTCATCAGATAATGAGTAAAATAGATCTTTGAGTAATTCTTCGTCTGTAGGTTTCATAGGTCTAAAAAGATACTCTTTTCCCTTGATATCCTTATAATCTTCATATTCGTTAGGATATCTTCCACCTTCACCTACAATTAACATCTGATCTTGGAAAACAAGATTATGTTTTTTAGCTTCTTTCAAGAGCTCATCTCTGAATTTAGGATGAGCTATATTGATCAATTCCATCGCCCTCTCACGAATATTTTTACCTTTCAGATAAGCGATACCATATTCAGTAACAACGTATTCTACATCTCCTCTTGTTGTTACAACACCAGCACCTTCATTTAGGTGAGTAACTATCCTTGAAACCTCTCCATTTTGTGCTGTTGAAGATATTGCTATTATTGATTTACCATCCTCAGCATATCCTGCTCCTCTCATGAAATCTGCATGACCACCTATGCCACTGTAGAAGCTGTATCCTAAAGAATCTGCACAGACTTGGCCAGTTAAGTCTACCTGTAGTGCTGTATTTATCGCAGTCATCTTATAATTTTTAGCTATGGTCAAAGGATCGTTTACGTAATCTGTGGGATGGAGTTCTATTCCAGGGTTGTTATCAACAAAATCATATAGGTCCTTTGTACCCATCAAGAATGTGCCAATACTTTTACCAGGATGTAAAGTTTTCTTTTTATTGGTTACGACCCCTTCTTTGATAAGATTGGCTAGATCTTCGGATAACATCTCAGTATGGATTCCTAGATCTTGTTTTTCATCTAGATGTGATAAAATCGCATTTGGAATTATACCATATCCTACCTGTAGTGTTGCTCCATCTTCGATCAATGTGCTAACATATCCAGCTATCTCTTTGGCAGTATCTGTAGCAGCGATAGGATCGAACTCAAGCAACTCTTCTTCTTTGTAAACTAAGTAATCTATATCATCAACGTGTACAAAACTATCTCCATGTACTCTTGGTACTTTTGGATTGACTTGTGCTATTATCATCTTACAGTTTTCAACTGCTGCCTTAACTATATCAACAGCTACTCCTAAACTAACATATCCGTGCTCATCTGGAGGAGAAACTTGTATCAAACATACATCTAAAGGCACTCTACCATTTTTAAAAAGTCCAGGAATATCACGCATGAATATTGGCGTATAATCTGCTCTACCTGTTGCAACAGCATCTCTTGTATTATCATCTACAAAGAATGCGTTATGCCTAAATCTATCTTCAAACTTTTCTTCAGTATAGGGGGCAACACCAAGTGTTTGTATATGAAAAATTTCAGTATCGTAGAACTGTGAAGCTATATCAACTAGTTCTTTGACCAAATATTGCGGTTCAGACGCACCTGATCCAACAAATATTCGGCTCCCTCTCCCAATATTTTGGAGAGCTTTTTTAGCTTCTACATATTCTACATCATATGGCATTTATAATTCATCCCCCAAGTTAAAAAAGAAGGGAGTTTTTACTTATTTTTTTCCGTAATTACAGATCTACTTCTAGTTTTGGTGATACCTCTTCTTGTATCTTTTCTATTTTGAAGTCGTCTTCGATGGTAGTGATCCTATCCATCCTTTCGATTCTTTGTGCAGCTTCAAATGTATCTATTGGTACTGAAATCAAAGGAATACCTGCTCTGTCAGCTCTAGTAATTATATTGCTTGGTGGTATTATATCATTGGTTAGTACTATTCCCGAAGTACCTTCTTCCAAAGCAGCGAGCACAACATCAGTTCTATCTCCACCAGTTACTATCAATTTCTTTTTCTCCTGGAATGCGGGATTCCTTACCATCTCATCAGCACTTAACGCACCAACATATATGTTTTCAACTATGTTGTCTAGTCCTTCTTCACCAGCTACAACTTTACCGAACAACATATCATTGATGAAGCTGACCCTAGTCAGATTTAAACTCTGGATTTCAGGTATGATACCTAAAATGTCTATTCCCAAATCTTCAATTTCTTTTGCTGCAAAATTCTCTATATCTTCTACAGATTCTACTTTATTCAATACTGCACCTTTCACTGGAATATCAAGAGCATCAAAGTAATTCGCGAAAGTGGTGATATCGTCTACTATGTTTGTGTCTGATCCAGAAGCTACTATTATAACTTCTCCACCAGTCATGTTGTGGAGTGATACTGGATCGAGGCTAATCGAGGAACCAAATCCCCAATGCTCTCCACTTTCTATAATGACTCCGTCTTTACCTTCAGATAAGGATTCAATTCTTTCTGTGATCTTATCTTTTATTGTCTCTGGATCGTAGGCATACTTTATCTTAGAATGATCGAAGCCAATACAGAATTGATCATAATCAGTGTCTAAGTCAAGTACATTTTTGAATAATTTAGCGTCATAGTCGATCAATCGTTTCTTCTTGTATATCGGCCTATCTCCAAATGGTTTAAAGTAATTCAAAGATTTATCGGAAGATAGTGCTATTCCTAGACCAACCGTTGTTTTACCTGCATCAGGTTCCGTAGAAGCTATTATAATATTCTTCATTTTTCTATCACCTTTCTTTTAAGAGTAATGGCAACATCTACTGCCTTACAGCCCTCTCCTTGATCGAAGGCCTTAATTGGATTGAGATCAATCTCGGAAATATTTTCTACTTCATTCATTAAAAAGGACATCCTATATATAACATCTGCCAAAGCATCTAGATCTTTTCTTGCCTGTCCTCTTGCTCCCATCAGAACTGGGAATGAGTTAATCTCACCTATCATCCTTCTTGCTTCCTGTTTTGTTATAGGTGAAACTCTAAATTGGACATCCTCAAGAATTTCTACATATACACCACCTAGGCCAAACATCACGAGAGGTCCAAATGAATTATCTCGTGTGCCTCCTACGATGGTTTCTTCTCCGCCTTCAAGCATCTCAGCAACTGAGATACCTCTGATATGAGCATCAGGGTATTTCTTTCTGCAGTTTGATAAGATCGCCTGATAGGCATCTACTACTTCATCTTCATTTTCTAGATTGAGTGCAAGTCCACCAGCATCAGTTTTATGAACTATATCTTCGGATACTACTTTCAGGACAACTGGATATCCTATATCTTCAGCTATTTCTACTGCTTCTTCCATTGATGTAGCGACTTCTCCATTTGCGATCGGGATACCTGCAAGATCTAGTATCTCTCGTGCTTCGTTCTCAAGAAGTGTCACTCTTCCTTCATCACTAATTTCTTGAACTTTTTCTTCTATCTTATCAAAGTTCATATCTTCTGGTTTCTCTAATTCTTCTTCTTCTTCTTTCCTTTCTAGGAATTTCTTTCTATCGTATAGCGCACCTAGTGCAGAAATACATTCATATGTATCTGTGAAAGCAGGAATCTTATGTTTTCTTAACCATTGAACACACTCATCAACTTCAGCTCCACCAGTGAATGTATATACTGATGCTTTTTTATCTCCATATTCATCATATATTTCTTTTATAGCTTCTGCAACATCCCATGGGTCTGCGGTTCCTGTTTGACAATATAATCCCACAACAGAGCCGATTTCATCACTTTCGAAAGCTGCTCTTAGTCCTTTTTCGTATTCTTCTTTTCCAGCTTGTCCAGTTATGTCTATAGGGTTCTTCGTTGAACCAAATGATGGGATGGACCCTTCAAATTTTTCTTTTAAAAAAGTTTGGTCATCCATCAATTTTACTCCATACTTTTCTGCTGCATCAGCGCTGAGTACACCTATCCCTCCACCGTTTGTAACTACTACTGTGTTTTCGTTCTTTGGCATTGGTGAAGTTGAGAAAACTCTAGCCCAGTTGAAAGCTTCAGATAAGCTTTCAGCTCTAAGAATTCCTGATTGTTCAAAAGCAGAATCAAATATCCTGTCACTACCTGCTAAAGATCCAGTATGAGAGGCAACAGCTGTTGCACCTTTTTCAGACCTTCCTGATTTGATAACTACGACTGGTTTATCTGGAGGTAATTCCTTCACTTTTTCAAGGAATTCTTCTCCATTCTGTAAACCTTCCATATATATCATTATAACTTTACTTTCGTCGTCTTCTCCAAAGTAATCAAGCAGGTCCATATCATCTATATCTGCCTTATTACCTACACTGACTATCGCAGAAAGTCCAAGATGCTCTTGGGCTGTTTTTCCAATCATAGCTATTCCCAATGCACCGCTCTGAGAAATGAGTGCGATTCCGCCTTTTTCAATGTGTGAAGGTCCAAAAGTAGCATTCAAATCTGCAGCTGAAGAAAAAAGACCAAATACGTTAGGTCCGAGAATTCTCATCCCGTATTTTTCTGCTTCTTCTACGATGGCCTCTTCTTCCTCAGCATTACCGATCTCTGAAAAACCTGATGAAATTACGATAGCTTGATTGAAACCTTTTTCACCGCACTGATGGATTGTATCTTTAACAATCTTTGCGGGAACAACGATGATTGCCAGGTCTAAGTCTACATCATCAGGTAAGTCTTCAATAGATTCGTAAATATCTAGTCCGAGGACTTCACCACCTTTTGGATTTACTGGATAAACTTCACCTTCATAACCTGAATCAAGAATATTAGAAACGAGTGTATAACCGATCTTGCCTTCCTTTCTGGAGGCACCAATCACTGCAACTGAACGTGGATTAAAAAGCCGTTGAAGATCATGATTTTTAGTTGCCATCGTAATGGGAGAAAAACCCCTCCTTTATTAGACTTTCGGAAAAAACGACGGCTGCTTATTTTATTGTAGATTCAATTCATAAATGTTATTAGATTTTACGACATTTGTTTTATTTTTATCAAGTTTTTTAGTATTTCAGATGCCTATACACAACAGTAAATTACATAAATAATTATATTATGAAGACAGTTAAGAACATTGAATTTAGGTGGTTAAATGTCTGATGATTCGAAGTTAAATGATAAAAATAATCTTGATACATTATTAGATCCAGAAAGCATAGCAATTTTTGGAGTGTCTCTTTCTGACGAGGGAAAGATGGGAAACATTATCTATGATAATGTAAAGGATTCTGGACGAGATATTTATGCGATCAATCCTAAAGCAGAAGGAGAAGAGGGATTTTATAATTCTATAAAAGAAATAGACGATGATATTGATTTAGCCATACTGGCAATACCTTCGAAATTTGCTCTTGGAGCCGTTGATGATTGCGTTGAAGCAGAAGTTGGATCAATAATTTTAGTAGCTGGTGGCTTTGGTGAAGTCGATGAGGAAGGTAAAAAGGCTGAAGAAAAAATAAAAGAAAAACTTGAAGGCACAGATGTAAGGCTTTTAGGTCCAAATACCATGGGTATCCTTGTTCCTCCAGTAGATTTAGATACATTCTTTTTGCCTGAAGACAGGGTTAAAAGACCTAAAGAGGGAGGAATAGCCTTTATTTCACAAAGTGGATTCATGGCTACTCCTTTTATGGAAACTTTATGTGCTCATAATACTGGTCTATCAGGATTTGTCGGGATAGGGAATAGACTGGATATAGATGAGGTTGAACTTTTAGAGTATTTTGCTGATGATGAAGAAACCGATGTAGTTACTCTATACCTTGAAAGTCTATCCGATGGAAGAGCACTATATGAAAAGGCAAAGTCTATAGTTAAAAACAAACCGATAGTACTTTTAAAGGGGGGTAGAAGCAGCGTAGGAAAAGAAGCAACTCAATCACATACTGGTTCTCTAGCTTCTACGTCTGATAGGGTCATCAGGGGCGTATCTAAACAAGCAGGAATGATAAGAGCCTACGATGAACGTGAATTGACAGACTTCGCAGAAGCGTTAGCATATAATAAACCTATAAAGGGTGAGAACATCGCTGTTGTTAGCAGCGCTGGAGGTACTGGTGTTATAGCTAGTGATTATATCGAGGACACAAATCCGGGTTTAGGACTCAATATGCCTTCATTTTCAGAAGAGACTGAAGAAAAGTTAAAGGAGGTCACACTGCCTATAGCTTCTGTTTCCAACCCGATAGACCTTACTGCAAATGTGACTGATGAGATGATTGGAGATGTACTGGAGATATTACAGGATGAAGATAATATAGACGCAATCCTAATATATGCATTGTTCCAATCTCCATATGTTGGCGAGGGCATGGTAGAACATATATCAAAATGGTATCATGAAGGAGACAAACCCATAATAGTAGCTTGCATTGGAGATCTAACGGGAGATAAGTGGAGAAAGAAATTCAGTGAAAATAAGGTACCAGTCTATCCCAGTACAAACAGGGCCATTAGATGTTTAGATGTCTTGGTTCAAAGGGGAAAAATATTAAAGAACCTTGAAGGAGCCGAGTGATGGAGAAAAGTGAGAGATTCAGGAGAATACTTCATTCGATGGCCTGGATCTATCTCATATTTTATTTATTTCCTACACATATATTAGGAACACACAGAAAATATTTTCTTCTTTTATTGATAATATTGATTTTAAGTTTTGAAGCATTAAGGATATATTTTGGATTCAAAGTTTTTGGGATGAGGAGTTATGAGAAAAGAAGGATTGCTGCTTACGCTTGGGCTACAATGGCTGCAGCATTTGCATTATTATTCTTCCCTATTCACTTAACGGTGCTTTGTTTGATAGGTATGGGTATTGTTGATCCAGTAATAGGAGAAATAAAAAAATATAAGTCTAGATTATATCCCTATATTCCTCTTACGTTATGGTTTATTATAGGAATTATTATATTGACGATCTTTACTGAATTTGATCTTATTGTTATTTTATCTTTATCAGCTGTAGGTGCGATAACTGCCGTAGGCATAGAAAATCCTAAACTACTGATAGATGATGATTTTTTGATGGTAGTCGTGCCTCTAGTGATATTAAGAATAGTTGAATGGATTATATTATAATTTATAACAATTTTTTATTAACCTTATTTATGTTGTTTCAAATTATTGTTTGAAAAGATACTTAAACTATACTTCTATTTGATACATAATGAAAGAACAAATTATTAATTGGTTGGAAGAGGATAATCGAGAATATCAAGTTAATGATCATCCTCAATTGAATTGGTTGATACAAGTAAAACACGGAGATAGAACAATTTTACTTGGAAATCCTCAGGAGAATAAAAGCAGATTGGAAGTTGTCTATAAATTGAATATAAGTCCTGAGCATAAAGAGATTTTCAGTAAACTAGATGCAAATCAACGAGTTGGTTTTGAAAAAACATTGGTGATGATGCTTGCTGAAGGTTCGACGATATACAATATAACTAGGGATAATCAAAATGTTCCCAATGCGATCGTGATCAAAAAACACATATATGAACAGGATATCGGTGTTGGATTATTCTATGATACTATTCAAGAAGTCATAAATATGGGTATGAGAGCAACTATACATTTTCAATCATTGGGAGGATCTCAGAAAGAGCAAGAGGATGTGTCTACGACTAAATCTGGCCCATCAATTTACAGATAGGAATATGAATATAAAATAAAAAAACTCTTACCAAATTTTACTAACATTCTTTTTTAAATTCTTCCGATACCTACTTATATAATAATTGATATTCTTAATTAAAGGTGATAATATTGAATTTAGAAAGCACAATTCCGTATTTAGACATCACGCTATTCCAAGCCTTGATTGCAGTTTTAATTTTAGTAATAGGTTGGATAGTTGCTAAAATTGTAATAGTATTTATGAAAAAGAGCCTCAAAAAAGCTGGTCTCCCACCGTTATTGAGAAAATTTATGGGGAGGATGCTGAGTATAGTACTATATTTTGTGATAATCTTATTAGCAGCAAGTGCTTTAGGTTTCAACGTTAGTTCAATAGTTATAGGTCTTTCAGCAATCTTTGGTTTAGTTCTTGCCTTTGGTATGAGAGATACTTTTAACAATCTCGCAGCCGGAGTTTGGTTAGCCACTCTAAGACCATTTAGAGAAAAAGAACATGTGGAGATTAATGGACTTGAAGGTACAGTTGAATCTGTTGGGATGATGTCAACAGAAATACTCAAACCTGATAATACATACATAACGATACCAAATGGGATCGTTTGGGGTTCTCCGATCATAAATTATACAAGGATGCCTCTTCGCAGAGTCGATGTAAATGTTGGAATAGATTACGAAAGTGATGTTAGCAAAGCAGTAGATATCGCAATGAAATTCATGAAAGATCATGAATTGGTGAAAGATGAACCTGAACCTGCTGTAACATTCTCTGAACTTGCAGATTCTTCTGTCAATATTACATTAAAAGCCTGGACTGATAGTGAAAATTATTGGGCTCTCAGGAATCAGATGACAAAGGGGATCTGGCAAGAATACAACAAGAATGACATCGAGATACCATATCCACACATGGATGTGAATTTAGAACAGTGAGGGGAAAAAACTTAAACCCTTTACCTTTTATTTACCTTGTTAGAAGGATATGATTCCTTACAGGATGGAAACATCTAAATAACAGTTAAATCTTAGGATGGTCCGAGGAATTTTAATCCAATCTATTCCATTAAAGGTTAATAAAATAACTTGATGGGTTGAGAGTGAAATTATGAATGACGAAAACAAAAAAGGCACAACCACATTAGGTCTCGTTTGCGATGGTGGAGTAGTTCTTGCTACTGAAAAAAGAGCTACTAAAGGTAATATGATATCACATAAAGATACAAAGAAACTTTTCAGAATCAGTGATAAAATTGGTATGACTATTGCAGGGTTGGTCGCTGATGGACAAGCTCTGACTAGATATCTTAGTTCTGAAGTTGAATTATATGAGATAAAAAGGAAGAAAGAGATGACTGTGAAGGCTGCTACAACTTTACTATCTAATATAATGATGGGAAGGAGAATGTTCCCATATTTTGTTGGGTTAGTACTTGGCGGAGTCGACAGTGAAGGAGGCCATGTTTACTCAATTGATGCCGTAGGAGGAGCCATAGAAGATAAATACGTATCAGAAGGCTCTGGATCACCTTTTGTATATGGTGTTTTAGAAGATCATTATGAAGAAGGCATGAGCCTTGATGAAGGTGCAGACCTTGCTGTATTATCATTGTTAGTTTCAAGCAGCAGAGATTCTGCCTCTGGTGATGGAATACGTGTAGCAAAGATTACCGAGAAAGGTTTCGAAGAAATGGATGACGAAGAGATAGAAAGTAGGATTGATAAAATAAGAAAGGAAAAGAATCTTCCTTCGTTGTAAAAAACCCTTTATTATTTATTAAATCAAAATATAATATTCATTAATTAACAAATCTTAGAAAAGTGAATTCTATGAGCGTTGAAGATGTTTTGAACGAAGCTAAAGAAGCCGTTGAAGAAGTACTACCAACCACGGTAAGCATAACAGATATACAATTCGAAGGATCAGTAATAGTGATTTATACAAAGGACTTAGACGAGTTTACAAAGGATTCTCAGATCGTTAAAAAGTTAGCTGAAAGGTTAAAACGAAGAGTAGATGTGAGGCCTGATCCCTCATTACTAGACGATCCTGAAGAAGCTAGAAAGAAGATAAAAGAGATAATACCGGATGAAGCTGAAATCCAGAATATGTATTTCAGAGATGATACTGGTGAAATAACACTAGAAGCTAAAGCTCCCGGTATTGCAATTGGTAAAAAAGGTAAAGTTCTTAATGAGGTTAAAAGAGAGACAGGTTGGGCATTGGACGTTGTAAGAGCGCCTCCAATTCCTTCAAAAACCATAAAAGATATCAGAAGTTACTTAAGAACAGTAAGAAAGGACAGGAAGAAATTCTTACAGAAGGTAGGTAGAAAGATAAATCGTGATACTCGATCGGGTGAAACCTTCGCTAGAGTTACAGCTTTGGGAGGTTATAGACAGGTCGGTCGTTCCGCTCATCTGCTTCAAACAAGGGATAGTAAAGTACTGATTGATTGCGGAACAGATGTATCAGCAAATGGCGACGATAAAACACCTTATCTCAACGCTCCAGAGTTGATGCCATTAGATGATATAGATGCTATCATTTTAACACATGCTCATCTTGATCACTCGGGTATAATACCTGCTTTGTATCAGTATGGATATGATGGACCTGTATACTGTACATCGCCAACGAGAGATTTATCAGCTCTTTTACAGCTAGATTATATCAAAGTAGCAGTTGGAGAAGCTAGGAGTCCACCTTACAAATCAAATCATATTAGAGAACAGGTTAAGCATACAATCACTTTAGAATATGGAGAAACTACAGATATAGCTCCAGATATAAGATTAACCCTGCATAATGCAGGACATATCTTAGGATCTGCAGTTGCTCATATGCATATTGGTGATGGTGATTACAACGTTGTATTCACAGGAGATATCAAGTATGATAACACTTGGTTGTTCAATCAGGCCGTTAACAAATTCCCAAGAGCTGAAACTGTAGTTATGGAATCTACTTATGGTGGTTATCATGATTTACAGCCAAGCCGAAGGGATGCGGTTGAGCAGTTAAAAGACATATTAAATCAAACACTTGAAACTAGAAGTGGAAAAGTTATACTTCCAGTATTTGCAGTGGGAAGATCTCAGGAAGTCATGCTTGTTATCGAAGAAGCTATGAGAAAAGGAGAGATACCTGAAAGCAAAGTTTATCTGGACGGTATGATATGGGAAGCTACAGCTATCCATACCGCTTATCCTGAATTTTTGAACAAAAAGTTGAAGAAGAAGATATTCCACGAAGACGAGAATCCGTTCTTATCAGATATTTTTGAACAAGTCGACAGCATGGATAAAAGGAAGAACATATGTGATAGTTCAGAACCTGCTATTGTTCTAGCAACAGCAGGTATGATGAATGGCGGACCTGTATTGGAATATTTCAAATCATGGGGAGATGATCCAGATTCATCGCTTATTTTCGTTGGATATCAGGGACAGGGTACCATAGGTAACAAGATACAGAGAGGATATGATCAGATCACTTTAACAGAAAAAGGAGAGACCATCGATATACCAGTGAAATTAAATGTGCACACATGTGAAGGATTTTCAGGTCACAGCGATAGGATACAGTTACTTCATTATATCAGCAGCATGAGACCTCAGCCTGAAAGAGTTTTAGTGAGCCATGGTGAAGAAGGAAAATGTACGAACTTGGCTAGTACGATATACAAAAAGTACAATATAGAGACAAGGACACCAAAAAATCTTGAGACGATCAGACTTTACTAAACTTTAATTTTCTATTTTATACTATTTTTATACGATAGTATATTTTATTTATTTGATTGTATTAGTAAGTAATAGGACTAGTACCAACTACAGAGATCAGTGACATCCTCCTCTTCCTAAAGGAAGAGGCTTCCGGTAAATTCGACAGAATTCTAAAAGAATTCTATCTTTTTCTAGAATTTACTTAATTCTAGACAAAGCTACTGAGGTTGCATTCCACTCTTTGACTTCGCAAATGAGTAGAACTCATCCAGAGAGGTCAAGTCATCGCTTCCAGCTCCGGGGACTTACGCAGGAATAAAATATTCCTTCTTTTACTCGGCTGGTGAGCCTCGTGATGCCACAAAATCCCCTGCATCTGTGTTAACTGCTTTCGCTTGATGATAGTTGGCTTAACGACTTCTGATTTCACTGTCTTTTCCACTTTCATCTATGGTTTAAAAACGCACCAGATTAATTATATATTCATGAAAGGGTGAGTGAAAGTGGATATATTGTCTATTTGTATCCTCTTCCTGAAGAAAGAGGTCTTAAATAGTTAGGTTAGATAAAGTTCAAGCTAAAAGAAGAAAAAATAGTAAAAAAGAAAGAAAATATTTACA
>CAZEXI010000042.1:0-18156 GCA_964516805.1 uncultured Thermoplasmata archaeon | reverse complement strand
GGATGACAGCTCTCAAAGCAGCATACAACGATAGTGAGGACTGGTTGGAAGATCAGCTCGAATACTTAAAAATGAATAAAGAGTATGCAGTCGAATTTATCAGAGAAGAGATACCAAATGTCGACGCCATCGATCCGGAAGGTACTTTCCTGCTCTGGATGAATTTCAATGAACTGGACATGGATGCTGAAGAACTGGATGACCTACTGCTCAACCAAGCAAAGGTCGCCCTCAACAACGGTGAATGGTTCGGCGATTGTGGAGAGGGTTTCATGAGACTGAATTTTGCCTGTCCGAGATCCACCTTAAAAGAAGGTCTTGAAAGGATTAAAAAATCGGTCCAAAAGGTGATCTAGAAAGAACTATCTAAAAATGTGATCTTTGAATCATGTGAAAGGACAACAAACTTTTCCAACTTCTAAACACTTTATTTCTCTCTATACAAAAACCTGGAAAAACTACTTAGAGAAGATCACGATAACGATCAATGTTTGATAGACATGATAATAATCATCTGCCTGATAGCGTCGATCATCTTCATCCTCACAGGAGCCATCGGTTACATACTTGAAGATCCCAGGAAAAATGTGATGACTGTTAAAGTATCAGCACCGATACAGCAGGTTTGGGATACCATCACTGACCCAAAAAATCAAGTCAATTGGCGCTCAGATCTCGAACGTGTAGAGATGGAAGATGTTAACAAAAAGACCTGGACAGAATATCTAACCTCTGGTCCAAATATCACTTTCAAAGAAGAAGAGAAGATCAAGCATGAAAAATACAGGATCAAGATCATACCCCGATCAGGCTTTTCAGGATATTCGACTATACGATTCAAAGACAAAAACAGCAGCACTATCATCCGATTTAAAGAAGTTTCGAAAGTCCCAAATCCCTACCGACGTATACTGTCCTATATCTTCTACGATCCAGAGCAAAGGATGAAAACCTACATTAAAGATCTAAAAGGCGTTTTCAAACCTTTCTGATACCTTAACACCGCACACTCACGGGAAGGGTATATTCCATATATCGCTTGATTTTGTTGCAACAGACGTTGAAGACCAATAACCTCGTATATTTACATCATAGATCTCTTCCACCTGCCTGATGGTCCAGTTCCAGTTTTTCTGCATAGCTTTGTGTGTCTTGTTAGTCATATCGTTCTCTTCAGTCATATTATATTCTTCATCTTTTTCAAATTGAAGTTTTGAATGCACTAAAATATTCTTTCCAGTAACAGTTATATTTCCCCACATATCGACATCATCAGTAAAATTAAGAAGATGCTTAGAAGTCATATTGGTCACCATCAATTTCAGCACCTTATCACCTGTCTTCTTTACCTCCAGCGATCCATTCTGTGACAACACTTCTTTCAACTCGTTCATGTTCTCTGTAGTATTATCGATACTACCAGCATATTCATCACTGATATAGTTCAACCCTATCTGGTAAACGACATTATCATCACCGGACGAATCTAAAATACATCCCGACACAGATATGATCATGAATAATATAAGAACTGAAACTGACTTTTTTAAATCTAAACCCATCGATTATCACCTTCAACTCAAATATAATATTGCAGTTATAAATTTTTCCATCTAGATCTCTAAAAAAACCAAACAAAGAAGTATCTAGTATACCAATCCTCTAAAAAAAATAATACCGTATCACAAAAAGTACGCTCAAAATCTTTTCAAAAAAATATCTGAAAAACCAAAAGAATATCTGGACAAAACAGGATCGTGGAAACCGGAAAGATTTGAACTCTCATAGAAAAAAAGTCTACTTTTTCACAGAAAGATTTACGATATACTCGAAGACTGTCCACAAGGATCATGTAATGTTACAGAAAAAAATGTACGAGAAATCCGCTTGTGTTCATCCCAAAGTAAGAATGCAACTGTCAGAGAACTGAAAGAAGAACTAGATATCGATCCAAACCAATGAACATGAACAAACCAGACTTCAGAGAAATAACAATTTGACTGATACATAGATCCTAGAGCAAAACGTATCACTAAAAGAGATCAATTTTTTAAAAAGTAAGTTAGCACTGTAAGATTTGTAAACAGATCCGAATTAAGAAAGATGATAAAAAAGAACCAATACAGCGATGAATACCTAAACCACATTTAGAACGCTATCGATCGAGCTCTCAAGCTTTCCTCAAAGAAACGACGAACCTAGCCCCTCCAAGCGACGAATCTTTCACGGTAATACTTCCACCGTATATCTCCGCTATATTGTTGACCAAATACATTCCAAGACCCGAACCCGACGAGCCTTCACCTTTATGACCTATCTCCAGTATCTCTTCCTTTTTCTCATCAGGCACACCTTTTCCATCATCTTCCACTATCACTTTCACGAACTCACCATCATCTTCCAAAGAAACCCTGATCTCACCACCTTCAGAATGGTTCAATGAATTCTCTATAAGGTTGGAAAACAATTCTTTCAAAAGCATCCCACCTTCCACCATACAAGATCCTTCAACTTCATTCCTCACTTCAATACCTTTCTTAGAACTCAGATCTTTATGCCTCTCAACGCTCTCTCTTACACTCTTTCCAACGTCCATCTCCTTCAGTTCCTCATCATCATCCAGCTTGTTAAGAGTCCTCACGTTCTGTATCAGCTCGATACCTTCGTCGATGCTGTTCAAAGAATCCTCTAAGAATTGTTCCTCTTTCTCTTCAAGATCAGCACCTTCTAAAAGCTCTAAGAATCCACTAGTGACCTGAAGTTTGTTACCCAGATCGTGGCGAAGCAGAGAATGTAAAAACTCAGCCCTATCTTCAGCTTCTTTTCTCTCGGTTATATCCTTGCCGACACATACTATCCCCGAACCTTCTTCATCCATGGATGAAGCTGAAAATGATACTGGTATCTTCTTGCCATCTTTTGTCTCATAAGACACCTCTAGATCCTTAGCATAACCCTCCTTTTCGATCATCTCGTGTATCTCATCCCAGGACAGATCCTTCTCCTCGCTGCTAGATTCAGCGAATATCTTATCCACATCACTACCCTCTATCTCTTCCCCATATCCGAGCAGTTCGTAAAACGAATCGTTAGCCATCTCTATCTTTCCTTCACCGTCCACTTTCATCAGTGTGTCTACCATAGTATCCATCAGGTTCTCGAGTTCAGCCGTCCTCTTCTCAACCCTGGACTCAAGCTCCTGTCTAGACATCAACGAGTATCCTTCTTCCTCCATGACACCCTCAGGTAGATTTCTGATCACCTCGAATATGATAGGATTCTCACCGACTTTCTCCTTGATCTTTTCAAAGCTCTCTTCAAGCTCGGACCTAGCGTAATCAAAAGATGTAGACCTTCCGTGAAATTCAACCAATTTCGACAACAGTTGACCAAACTCTGAACAGATCATATCGATCCGTTCGCTTTTCTTATCTGAACGGAATCTGGACTTCAATCCTTTATCAGACAATTTACAATCTTGGTCCAACACATTGGATGAGAACAATTCTGATCCAACTATATCATCAGATCTGAAAAACTTTCTCAAACTTTCTTCACCAACGTTCTGTTTTATCTTTTCCATATAATCATTTGTCAAAGATACGAATAAACGCAGAGTGTACACATCCTCTTTAAGAAGCATAAGTTCCTCTTCAGGGAGGTCCCCTAAAGAAGTAGATACTGTAAGATTAGAGTACAATTTTCTCTCTCCCAAGGCAAAAGATGTGTAACATATGACCACTCCAAGCAATGCTATATAACCGTAAACGGTCCTGACAGTTGCATAGATACTGATCATGTAAAAAGGGAAGGCTAAGAAGATCAACGCTGTGTAGCCAACCATCAGATAAGACCCGTTTGGAAGATCTCTAAATATCTCTAACGGTGATCTGTCCTCATTTCCTCTATAGAAAACCCTAACTGTAAATACAGCACCGTTCAGCATTAGAAGAAGTCCTACTAAGAACAATATGAACGCAATATATCTTAAAACAGATTCTAATCCAGCATCGATATATCCGCCTGCATAGATGAATCCAGGTAATAAAAAGAATACGGAACCAAGTGCGGTCAAGAATTTTCCGATAGCACCTTTCAGTTCTAAAGCGTTTTTGTAAGAATAATATATGAATATGAGGGCCATAATCACGCTGATCATGCCTGAACCAGCAGCGAGAGAAACACCTATTATTTCAAAACCGACCATCTTTTGCACCTCATGAATCTATTCAAAATAATACCGAATGAACGCCAGATTTCATTTTACTTAATTAAAATTTGGCATGATATCTCAAAAAAATCGATAGGTCTTTCAAATGATGAGGTCAGCGAAGTAAAAAGTGTGAACAGATCAGAATTTATCTATATGATCGAGTCGGATGACTTCTACGATTACAGAGAAGAATACTTCGAACAAATATTCGAGCTATTGAGATAACGATCCTACTTCAAATAAACGATTCAGGAATCAAGACAGGTAGAAACGCTCGTATGCACAGCATAAGAAGCAAAATTTACATCATATATCCGTTCTACATTGTTGAGGATGCCCTTCCAATTTGAAAATATGATGTCCCTGACTTTGTTCTCTATGGTTTGATCACTAGTGAAGTTGTTATCCATGACCTTATCTGTAAATTCCATCTTAGGATATATCTTCACTTCTTCGTCCAAAACTGTTACATTTCCAAAAAGAAGAACATCTTCTGTAAAATTCAAACCGAAATCTTCAGAATAATCCGATATCTCAAATTGCAACACATCTTCATCCACACTCTTGACCGTGATAGATTCATTTTGTGATAGTGCATCTTCCAATCTTTCCATATTTTCTTGAGTATCAGGTACACTGCTATTCACGTGTCTACAGGAAGCATCCATCACGAAGCGATAACGTGTCACATCTTCACCGGACGATTCCATCATGCATCCAGAAGATAATAAAACCAAAGCTATCAGAAACAACCCTTTTTTTAAATCAAAGCTCAATCTTGTTCACCTTATCTAATAAATAGATGCTGATGGAATATAAATAAATTATGAAATAAAAAAAGGTTTTCTATTTTCTCCTGTACACCGCTATCAATGAGATCAAGATCCCTACCAGCAAGAAAGTCACCGTAAATCCAGGGGTACTGCCACCATCATCATCTTCAGAACCTGCACCTTCCAACTGATCTTCAACGAACTGTTGTTTATCCTCTTCGAAGCTCTTCATATCACCGTCATCTATAGGTTGTGATCCGTAGTAACCGACGGGCTCGATGAAGGATAATCCAGTTCCATCCATGGTTTGACCCAACAAGCCTCTTTCTTGGTCCAACTTCCAGGAGTCCTTTGTTACAACATCGCCCCAAAGCTTCCTTCTGCACTCTTCTTCTAATTTATCTCTTTCCGACGGGTCTCCTTCACCTGACTGAAGCAATTCCCTTACTTTTCCTTTTATCTTTGCTTCAGCCATATTATCATTATTTAATGCTTGAGCTTTCTTTAGTTCACAGCCCATGAATGACCCTATGCCTGGTAGATCCATGGGATCGAGAACCTGATGTTTGTACAATTTATCCATGGAGTAATCATAGGTCTGGCTGTTCGTCTCGAAGGCTCTTCTGTATACTTTTATAGTTTCATTAAGTGTGTCCGAAGAATAATGATTTTGATCATAAAACGAATATTCTAGACCTCCGAAAGCCTGGTCCATAACTGATAGGAAACCTATCCTAGAAGCACCTACCACAGGAGAGAACGTCCTTCCATGATATACTGAATAAAGACCAGATCTTAAACCTGTAGCTGAACCAGATACTTCCTGATCAACACTTTCGTCTATATCCTTATCATTATAGTTTTTATTATCACTTAATTCCACATCTACATCACCAGACACACTTCCAGAATAGTTGAATTTGAAAGCTAAAGGTGGTATTACTCCACCCTTCTTTTTATCCATAACCCAACTGTTATTTCCTTGATAGTCCAACTCTAGATCGATGTCCCATTCAGTATCTATGTCTTTAGACGTTTCCCAGTGAACATCTTCTACCCCATTGTTGAAATCATAAGTACTTTCCAGCGAAGCGTCCACCTTTCCTTCAGATTTTATCGTCTGCTTGGTAATACTAAGACCTTCGATCCCCTCGTCGCTGTACTCTTCAGCCCATATGTTTCCTGAAAACTTGCACCAGCTTTCTGTAACGTTGATGATAAAGCTGGTAGTTATCTCCTCACTATCGATCTCTATATCAACTCTACCATCTGAGTAAAAAGCACCTTCGTATTCGTACTTTCTTTCTTCACCACCGCTCACTTTATCGATATCGTACATGAAAAAGTCTCCACCTTTGATCTCGTTTATGGTCACTGAATCTATCTTATCATGGACGTATCTTTCTTTCAATCTTTCCTTTATATAACTCTCTTTAAAGCTGGAGTAATCCATCACCCACTTGTAAGACATATCCTTGCTTTTTTCAGTATCACCTATGGGGATGTGTACTATTTCTTCTACAGATGAATAAGGTTTAGGATACTCTTCAGGTTGTATTTCAGATAAATTATAAGAATTTCTTACCATAAACGAATAATGATCTATATCCTTATTCACTGCTAATATCTTGTAGAAGAGAACAGATCCCTCACAACCATCGTTCATGTACTCAGAATATTCTTTGAACCTGATCTCTTCATAATCGATTTCATCAACAAACTCGGTTTTACCTGCACTTACATTTCCTATGTACTCATAATAATAACTCGTAGTTGCCCTGTAAATATTGTACTGGATAATATCGCTGCCTCCAGTACTATCAGGTTTATCCCAATCTAATTCTACATTACCTCCATCGTAAGTTCCTTCTAGATTCCTGACACTTGAAGGTGGTTGACCATTCAAAACTATCCAAGTCTTTTTCTTACCATAATCCAACTCAACATTATCACCCATTATCGTAACTTTGATCTGGTAATCACCTTTCAAAGTCTCTGGATCGGACAATATGTTTTCGTTGGCTTTACTGAAAATGACCTTTATAGGATCGATCTCCTGAGGTGTCTTCTGAACTGGATCTGCGTACTGTTTTGCCCAATTATAAATCTCACTGCGAACTTCCGTGTTTCTCGCTGGATAAAATGAAGTACTGAAGGATTCTGATGTTTTTTCAAATTTATGCATGTCTAATAGTTGTATCTCCTCCCCATCCGGTCTTATCAGACTGCATTCACATCCAGGTGAATAATCCTCTACTGGATCCATCGTTCCTTCTATGTAAAGGTTTAAACCCTCAGGCGGTAAATCGTACCCCATGCTGTAATTATAATAATATTCGTTGATAGTTATCATCGAGATATCTCTTCTTTCCACCATATCGTGATCTAAAAATTCTTTGTGTTGTGCTGTGGTATCGTTTTGAGATTTTCCATCTGCACTCTGTGCCAGAACCGACATTCCACTCAATATCAATACTGCCAATAACACTAGGGTTACTATCTTATCATATCTCATATTCAAACCCCTATACGTTAAATGATTATTCCAAAGACAATATATATATTTAACCCGATTAATCTGGTTTTGGTATCAAAATCTAAAACGACCCAAATACTAAGATCGATCTACCTTTTTCAACCTTATTTCGAACCTGGCCCCTCCGTCCTCAGAGTCTAGAACTTTCACACTGCCTCCGTAACTCTCTGCTATCTCTTTAACCAAAAATAGACCCAATCCTGTACCTCCAGTATCTCCATATTTGAACTCCCTCTGGAATACCTTTTCTTTCAAATCATCAGGTACACCTTTACCATCATCACTTATAATCAATTTACACAAATCGTTCTCATCTTCATATGATATGCATATACTGCTGCAGTTTGAATGCTTTATCGAATTCTCGATTATATTTCTGATCATAGGTCGTAAAAGAGCACCAGAGCGCACCTTACAGTCTATTTCATCAACATCAATAACAATATCTTGAGCTTTCAATATGTCTTCAAAACCTGATAATACATTATCTAGAACGTCTCCGATATCTACTTCACCGATATCCCTTTCCTTATCGATCTTGTGGAGTGTTCTCACTTTTTTTATGATATCCTCTGATTGATTCAACACATCCATCACATTACTCGTGTGCTTGTTTTCCTCAGCCAAGTCATTTTCTAGAAGCTGAACGTACCCTTTTGCAAGCTGAAGGTTGTTCTTTATGTCATGCCTTAAAATCGAGTGTAAGAATTCACGACGCTTCTCTTTTTCCTTCCTCTCTTCTATATCGTGAGCTATCTCGATCACGCCTATTATCTCACCATCTTCCACTAGAGGTGCGGCCCTCACATGCCAGTAGCCCTGCCTGGATGTCCAGCTTTCCTGGGTCTCTGGAGTCATGTCAGCTTCCTCTGGCTCACCGGTCCTCAATGATTTTTCTGCGGGACAATTTTCACATCTTTTATCTAGTCCCCACACTTCGTAACACTTTGTACCGATTATCTCTTCTGAAGGTGATCCAGTAGCTTCCTGATAAGCCTTGTTTGCCCACAGCACGTTATGATCAGTATCATGAAGAGATATTGTCTCATCTATGTTCTCTAAAATCAAAGATTTTTCACGTTCAGCTTTCTTCAATTCCTCCTCGTATCTTTTAAGTTCAGAGATGTCAGATATTATACCCTCTATACCAACAGGATCGCCATCATCATCTTCTATCACGTGGCTGTTCACCAATACATGAACAACCTCACCGTCCTTCCTTTCTAGATCGGTCTCAAAATTTTTGATCGAACCTTTTTTCTCGATCTCTTCTAAAAATTCTTTACGGTCTTCTTCGTTCACATACAGTGATTCGGTCTTATCGCCGACAATATTATCTATCTCATAGCCCAACATGTCCTTTCCGGATGGACTGGCCATCACAAGATTACCGTCCATGTCGGCCCTGTAATACACATCGTCCATCTGCTCTATTATCCTCCTGTACTTCTTCTCACTCTTTCTTAAAGCCTCTTGAGCCTCTTTTCTTTCAGTGATATCCTCGACAAGTCCCGTGCCTGCATATATCTCACCATCATCATCTCTGATGCCTTTGAATATGATCCTGACTGAGGTGGTTTTATCTGCTGTTATCGATGTATAATCACCCTCATAGTAGCCTTCACCCTCTTCAAGTGAAGATCTTACCTCTTCGATAATTTCTTTATCCTTTAAATCATCTATCATATTCAGTCCTACAAGTTTATCTCTTGAGGAACCGATTATCTCGACGAACTTATCATTGCATTCCGTTATCATACCGTTCTTGTTATACCGCATAGTACCGATCGGAGTTTCATAAAATAGGCTTTTGTACTTCTTTTCGCTCTCCTTAAGAGCTCTCTCTGCTTTCTTGCGGTCGGTAACATCCATCACAGATATCAATCCAGCGGGTTCACCTTTATATTCAGTCGAAGTTCCTTCAAGGTAGACCCATCTTTCTTCTCCCTGCTTGGTAATTATCTTGAATTCATATCCTGATACTGCTTCTATATCTCTTTCACGCTTTTTTCCCCTTTTCTTTATTTTCTCTTTGAACTCTGGTGCAACGAAGTCCCAGAATTTCATTTCTTTCATCTCTTCCGCACTGTAACCGCTAATCTCTTCAGCAGCTGGATTAGCAAAAACCCACTTATCGTCCTGATACACCATTATGGCAGTAGAAGTGGTCTGAGCCAGATTTCTGAATTTCTTTTCACTCTCTTCTAATTCTTTCTGCAGTCTCATCTTTTCCCAGGCTAACGCCAGGTCGTTAGCCACCTCCTGCAGTAATTCTTTTTCTTCTTCAGTGACTTCTTCCAATCTTCTCAGATGGATGATGAGCAGTCCGATTATCCTTTCATCTCTTATCATCGGTGTGAACACACCTTGGCCTCTCCCTTCACTCAAACCATATCCACCTAATTCAGATGAATCTACGATCTGGATTTCTTTAGAGGTGACAGCATTTCTAACATATACCGGCGCGTCTCCCTCTCCTTTAACGTTTAAAGACCATCCTTCAGATATCACTTGTTCTCCCGTGGATACATAGGGTTCTATGAGACCATCGTTCAAAAGTGCTATCGAACAACCTAAAATCGAGTCCCTTTCATTCATGATCCTGGAGGACTTTTTCATCACTTCTTCTAGATCATCCTCTTTAACGATCACTTGATTTACATTCCTGATGGTCCTCAGCATATAATTGAGATTTTTCATACGTTTCTCTGTCTCTTTTTCATAGCTGAGATCCTCTACGATACCTATACCAGAATCTATCTCTCCTTCCTCATTCTTCAGCCCTTTAAATTTAGCTCTTCCATACCTTTTTTCGTTGCCAGTAACAGATGTGTACCATCCTTCAAAATAACCTTCGCCTTCTTCTAAAGAATCCTTGACTCCTCCGATGACACCTTCGTTCTCAAGTTCTTCCTCCATATCTAATCCGACCAGTATATCTTTTGAAGAAGCCATGAAATCATTGAATTTATCATTACACTCCTTTATGACTCCCTTTTCATCATACTGGATAATACCGATAGGTGCTTCGTTGAACAAATTCCTGTACTTCTCCTCACTTTCCCGTAGTGCAGTCTCGGCTTCAGCATGTTGAACCACCTGTGATATCCCTTGAGCAAGGATACGGTATTGGCTTCTAGGATCGCCTCCCTTGTGAAGATATCTATCAGCCCCAAGGTTTAAAGCTTCCATGGCCACCGCTTCTCTTCCCTTCCCTGTGAATACTATAAAGGGTATACCTTCATCTCTCCTGTTCTTTACAGTATCCAATAACTCTAAACCATCCATACCAGGCATCTGATAGTCTGAGACTATTACATCATATTCATTTCTACCTAATTCATCCAATGCTTGTTCTCCAGATTTTACAGTATCGATTTCAAAATCATTATTGATGTGCTTCAAAAAAACTTCCGCCTGGTCCAGCAAGTGCTGGTCATCATCAACCATGAGAATATTCATAGACAGCCAAACCTTATTTTATCGTATATCCTTTTACATATTTTAAGATTTACCAAGGATACCTATTTTGTCAGCTTATATGGAATGATTAAATATTTATATTAGCAGCCTAGCTTATAAAATAGTGGTAATATATGTATAAAAAGAAAATAATATCATCTATAATAATTACATTGTTGCTCTTTTCCACGATCTTCATAACTGGTTGTATGGAAGACGGTGAAGAGTCGCCTAAAGACGTAATCAAAGCGATGATCGAAGATATGAACGATAATGATTACAGAGATGCACTGAATAACACGGACCTAAAGTTCAACAAGACGTTGTACAATCATATGTTAGAAAATTTCGAAGAAGATAATCCCAACAAGATGGAGATAAATGAGATCACGGTCAAACATAAAGAAGACATGAATGAAAGTTTAAAAGAAAATGTTCAAGATCACATACCGATGTTAGAGGAAAACTTATCAGTAGAGGTTGACGATTTCCGCTCTTTAAAAGTAAATATGACCAATACTGATGAGGATGAAACGGAAGAAAATACATTCATCGCTCTAAAGATAGACTCTGAATGGTATATAAGCTTCTATCTGCTGCTCAGTGTTGAAGATGTGGAACAAGACGATTCGAAAACAGTGGCAATGTCTGGTAGGATCAGAAAAGTACAAGATGGATGGATCGTAGAAATAGATTCAGGCACTGTCGAGTGGAGTAATGACATAATCACATTATACAATACCACCAATGATCACACGCACAATGTAATAGCGGATGCTGCTGATTATAAAGATACAGGTATGGGATATGATCTCGATGATGAAGGTACTGAGGACATATCAGTGACGTGGAACGACAACAATGCTGATGGAGAAATAACTGGTGGAGATACCTTCTTTATAAAATACAAGGACGATGCTACCATCCCTAAAGATCAAATGGACCACTACGCTTTCAGATTAAAAGGGACCAGCCTACAGTACCTGATACTAGGATGAAAAGAGGAACCTACAAAACCAAAATCCTTTATTTTTTTCTATCTGTATCGATGATATATCATTTCATAATATTTTCCGGTATCGAAACCACATCCCCAGCATCTATTTGATTTTCCTGGAAATATCCCTGGTTCACTTCCAAAGCATACCTGTAATATGAATCAGGTTTATGAGAATCTAAGGTGTTCGGGTCCATCTGCTGGATCTCGTTTATAGTTCCGTTTTTATGTATGAAAGCTATCGACAGTGGGATCTGCGTGTCCTTCATCCAGAATCCATTATCTACATCTTTCTTGTAAACAAATAGCATACCACAGTTTTCACATAAAGAATCACGACCCATTAGTCCTTTCTGCCTTTCCTCTGGATCATCAGCTATCTCGACGATGACTTCGAACTCCTGGTCTGTTGAGTTCTTGATAACGATCTTTTCTTCCTTAGTCTCGCCACCAGATCCCCCGAATACGAACCAAACTCCAAGGATGAGGATGATTATTACAGAAATAATTATGGCTAGATCCTTTTGTTGATACTCTCTTACCACGTTGATATACCTCGATTCTAGGGTGGGCTATATCTAAGGTCGATTTATAAGTTACGCGTGAATCTGAAAATATAAATTTAGAGTAAAAAAATATATAATACTTCAAATATCATTAAATGAAGGTGAGTCGATATAGAGCTCGAACTTATAGGTACTGCACTCATACTTCTTTTCGGTATCGGTGCTGTTGTGTACGGAGTCATATTACGATCCAAAAAAGATTATGTATTTCTACCACTCAGCTACATAGGTATTGGTGCAGTTTTTACTATCTCCTCTATTTTATACCTTCTAAGTCTTAAATCATTGATCATTATATCATTTTTTGGAGGCATGATGGCAGTATTATTATTTATGTCCATCCTGAAAAATAAACTCAGAAAAGAAAGAGTTCAACTTATAACACATAGATTGGAGAAAATAGATCAGGACGAAAGAATCAAATTGTCAGATATCTTCAAAAGAAAACTTATCCACAAATTGATCCTTAAAAATGGTCCGAAATTCGCTGCAAAGGTTCTGACTGTATTTATAGGTCTTTGTTTCTGTTTGAGTCTTACATTTTTTTATTCACTAAGGATGAACACTAGTATCTCTTTTATTTTAGTCAATATTGTAATCTCGTTCACGATCTTTTCTTTATTCTTTTATTTTATCATAAAGAGACTGTTTGAAGATACATACGATAATTACAGTAAAAAATACTCCAACGATGACTTCTCTTAGGTCTAAAAAAATTATGGCGTGACATCCTCACCCACCTAAATCGAAGATTTAGGAAGGTGACTTCTTGGGTAAAAAGTTAATGATACGTACCAAATTCTTATATACAACTTGCAATATTCGGTATACCGAAACTAATATGGTAAACCTAATAAGCACGTTCTCCAGAGGTGATAAATGATGAAGCTGAATCAGTTGGAACCAGGAGAAAAGGGTAGGGTCATAGGTATACATGGAGGACGTGGTTTTAGACAGAAACTTGCTTTCAAAGGTATTACTGAAGGACGTATTGTAAGAATAGTATCTTCTCGTGGTCCGATCACATTGGAAGTTGACAGAAATACTGTTTCTATCGGTAGAGGTATGGCCAACAAGATACGTGTTTCCAGGATATGATAAAATGAGCATGAAAGACCTTTATGAGATGAAATACGGGGAAATGGGTACGGTTGTGGATATAGCTCCAAATCTAAGAAATAAAGTTGCTGGGATGGGTATAAGAACTGGTAAAGAAGTGAAATTCACTACCAAGCACCCTATCAAAGGACCAGTCGTGGTAGAAGTTGAAGGTTCAACCACTTCCATGGGGATCGGGATAGCTAAAAAGATAAAGGTCGAGGTGACAGAGTGAAACTCCTCTTGATGGGACATCCAAATGTGGGTAAGAGCGTTGTTTTCAACAGACTTACAGGAGCTAATGTTTCCGAGTCTAATTACCCAGGGACTACAGTAGATTTCACCAAAGGATACATGCGTTTAGACGGAGAGGGGATAGAGATCATAGACGTACCCGGAACTTTCTCACTAGAACCGAAAGATAAAGCTGAGGAAGTAGCGGTGAAGATGCTAAAAGAGAATGAAGATTCTGTAATAATCTGTGTGATAGATGCGACCAAACTCGAAAGAGGTCTTTATCTTGCATTAGAGATAATAGAAGAAGGTTATCCTATTGTAATAGCTCTAAATATGTGGGATGTAGCTGAAGATAAGGAGATAGATATCGACCTTGAAAGATTGAGAGAAATCCTTGAAGTACCTATCGTACCTACGATAGCCATCAGCGGAAAGGGGATCAAAGAACTAGCAGACAGGATAAAAGAAGCAGCCCCTACAGATGTTAGCAAGATCAAAAAGAGAGCAGAGGTGAGAAGTGGATGAAACTAGATGTGGAAGAGAGGTGGGATCTGATAGATGATATTGCCAAACAAACTATTTCTTATGGTGAGCGAAAACATACTCTCAAAGATGCAATAGCTGAACTCACCGTAAAACCACTGACAGGGATCCCCATAGCTATCACAGCACTTTACGGTTTCTGGGCTTTCTTCGTGGCATTCGCAGGTTTCTTTACTGACGGATTTTTAGTCAAAATTTTCGATAACCACTGGCTCCCCTGGATCCAAGATGCTTTCCCTGCTAAGGGGAGCTGGTTTTACTACATATTAGTAGGTGAACCGAGTGCTACCAATTCATTCGAAGCCTTTGGCATGCTCACTTCAGGTTTATTCGTTGCCATAGGAATAGTACTTCCAGCGATAACTGCATTCTATCTTTACCTTATAGTCTTGGAAGACAGCGGGTACCTGCCACGGTTGGCTGTTCTCATCGATACATTTCTTCATAAGATAGGTCTGCACGGGTTCGCCATAGTACCCATGATACTTTCCCTAGGATGCAACGTACCGGGTGTAGCAGCTACAAGATCATTACAAACGAAAAAACAGCGTTTCATGATGATGATACTCTTGGCGATATTCATCCCATGCGGTGCTCAGCTTGGAGTCATGCTGTCTCTTATCCCGCAGTACACCGGTTACATACTCCTCTATTTGTTCGCTGGATTCTTCATATTTGGATTCATACTACATAAAATAATTCCAGGACATTCACCTGAAATTCTTATAGACATTCCACCGTACAGGATGCCGACCCTTAGAAATGTAAGTAAAAAATTGTGGGTTAGAGTGAAAGGGTTCTTCACCGTGGCTATCCCTTTCGTATTATTAGGGGTAGGAATTGTAAACATACTCTATCTAGGCGGTGCGATAGAATGGATGGCCAACGGTCTAAGTCCCCTACTTACCGGCTGGTTCGGAGTACCTAAAGAAACAGTAGGCCCATTGATAGCTGGATTTTTAAGAAAAGACCTTGCGGTAGCTCAGCTTTCAGCCATCGAGATGACAAAATATCAGCTGATCAGCTCAGTTGTTCTTATCAATCTATACTTCCCATGTATCGCGACATTTGCTATGATCATAAAAGAAGGCAAAGAAAATGGTGTAAGAGGTATCATCGAAAATCTAGGTGGAGGGTTACTAACCTTGATATTCGTACTTTTCATCTGGGGAGGATTACTTAACCTCCTCTGGCACTTGATGGGGGTAGCATAAATATGGATGAAAAATCGATGTATAAAATCGGAACTTTATACTTTGGAATACTTGGAGCAGTCTCTCTTATATCAGGGATGACTGAGATCATATACGGATTATTGGGAAGAACTCTTGAATTTGGTCCGATCATAATTTCGGGAGATTTCCTACTGTGGAAAGGTTTGATCATGTTTTTCGCAGGAGGTTTCTATCTTTCAAGTGTGAAGAATTTCAACAAGATACACGAACAGGCAAGGACCGTGATGGGGAGTATCATGATCTGGGTTTTAGCTGGAATATACCTGATAAGCACATTCCTAGGTGCTATACCAGGTGGAGAAGGGAGATGGTTCAATACCTGGGAAGGTTTCTTGAGTGCCTTTTTCGGTCCATACCCACCCTCGTTATTCATTCTTCCTTTCTCTCTTTTTATACTGTACTATCTACGTTTACACAAGCTCCATGGAGACCTCACAACCGATGAAAATAAAAGGACAGTGAAGGTGGGTGAAGATGAATAAAAGAAAATCTATCCTCGATAAGATCAAAAAGGGAAAGACGATCTCCAGTATAAGCGATGAACTAGAGATGAGTGTGAGGACTGTTGAAGCCATGGTAGATTCTATGAAACATCAGGGATATCTTAAAGAAATAAAATGTGATGAGAGTAAATGCAACAGTTGTCCCATGGGATGTAATTCTTCAAAAATGCCCTTCAAGATCTATAGATTGACTGAAAAAAGGGAGGAGTTATGACTTACTGTACCAAAATATATTGGTGTAAAGATGGTTTCTAAAAGATACGAAGAGTATCTAGAAGTGATATACGATATATCTAAAAAAAAGGGATATGCAAGGGTGAAAGATGTTTCTGAAGAACTAGACCTAGGTCTTTCAACAGTTTCAGAGATGTTTAAAAAACTAGATGACCAAAATTATGTAAATTATGAAAAGTACAGCGGAGTAACACTTACAGAAAAAGGAGAAAAATTAGCTATAAAACTAACAGAGAAGCATCAAACTTTGAGAGAATTTTTGATGATCTTAGGACTAGATGAAGATGTTGCAGATGTAGAAGCATGTGAGATCGAACACGTTGTAAAGAACGAAACCATGGATAGACTGACTACATTCGTTGACTTCATCAATAAACACGAGAAACCGCTGTGGTTAGAAAGATTCAGAGATTACTATGAAACAGGAGAACTGGAGGAGTGTCCTCGAACTGTCAAAAAAAAGAAAGACAGATAAGTTTTATTTTACCTGAGAACTATACTATCCTATATCCATGAAAACGATGTTCGACATCCTTGCTCCGGTATACAACCGGTTCAGTAAACTTCTGTTCTCGGAAGTTAGAGATGATATAATAAAAAAAATGGATTTCGAACCAGAAGATAAGATCTTGGATGTCGGTGGAGGCACAGGAGCTTTTCTCGAAAAGATATTACGGAGAGAACCTGAGATCCAAGTAGTCCTATTGGACAGTTCAAAAAGCATGATAGAAGAATCCAAGATCACGGACTCGATCGTTCAGGGAAAAGCATGTCGGAATCCTTTTTCAAAAAATTCTTTTGATTATGTTCTCTGCACAGATGCTCTTCATCATTTCGCAAATAAAAAAAAGAGTGTACAAGAGATGATGAGGATAGTAAAACCAGGAGGTACTATAATAATATTCGATATGAATGCCAAAAGTCCTGTAACTCAATTGATTAAACTCGGAGAAAAGATACTCGGTGAGCCTTCGGAATTCTTCACACCTGAGGAGCTTAGTTCACTCTTCGATGATAACTTCGATGTAAAAACAAAGAAGATCAAATCTTATGAGTATCTCTTGTACGCTACAAAAGGATGATACTGTACACATTTAATCCGATTTTTCAATTGTTGTACAAATTCTCTTTTCTGTAAAATTTCAAAAATATAAGTACGATCATAACTATCAACAAGATGAAAGCTATCGTCGGCAGGATCATACTTCCAAATGAATAAATCATATGTGTTGCCAATGAAGGATCATTTAGTGGATCGAAGATGAAAATCCTAATTATATATAATAGATTGAAGGAAACAAGTATTACGTATGTATAATTGATATACTGGAAATGTTCGTGAACGTTTATCTTCTTGTCTATTCTTCTTAAAGAAAGAAAAAGTCCAATGCCCATTATAAAAGTTCCAAACAGACTCACTCCACTGCTTATTGACATCATCTCTCCAAAAAATCGATGTTGTCCAGAACTAAAATGTATCATCTGAATATTAAAAGTATAAAACATGATTCTACCTGCTAAAATCACGATTATACCGGTAACTATCAAAGCGATCGACATCAATTCATAACTATCTAATTTTTTCATCTAACCCATGAATTTGAAATTATAGGAAAATATAATAGTTTTTCGGGAATATTATTTAAATATGTTTTTAACAAAATCCATGCTTCAATTATCTGAAGCAGACTTCAAATTACCTACGGCAGCACCGAAAACCAATCCTAAACCAGCTCCTACCCCAACTATCCAGTAATCC
>CAZEXI010000041.1:0-18361 GCA_964516805.1 uncultured Thermoplasmata archaeon | reverse complement strand
AGAGCAAACCTAACATTTCGATAATTGGCACAGGTGGAACGATAGCGAGTTATGTGGAGTACAAAACTGGTGCTGTACATCCTGCTCAGAGTGCAGAGGATGTATTGTATTCGAATCCCGAGATAGGTGAAAGGTGCAATCCTAAGGTTGAGATATTGTTCAGCAAGTTGAGTGAGAATATAGAACCTAAGGATTGGGTAGATATAGCTGATAAAGTTATCGAAGAGATAGAGGAAGGTGCTGAGGGAATAGTGATCTCTCACGGAACAGATACCATGGGATATACTTCAGCAGCATTATCTTTCCTTTTACAGGATTTACCTGTACCGGTTGTTTTGGTCGGGTCACAGCGTTCCAGCGACAGACCCTCCAGCGATGCACACTTAAACTTATTATCGGCTGTAGAGGTCGCTAAATCTGAACTGTGCGGAGTCTACGTAGTGATGCATGAAAGCATGTCAGATGATAGGTGTGCGATACATAAAGGAACAAAGGTCAGAAAGATGCATACAAGCAGAAGGGACGCTTTCCGATCTATAAACTCGGAACCTGTAGGTTATGTAAATCCCGATTCAGGCGATATTGAATTAAAGGTCAAAACTAAAAAACCAGATGATGAGCTTGAAAAGAAAGGCGATATAATCGACGATGTTAGCCTAATATATGCTAACCCTGGATTAACTGAAGATGATATAAAGAATGCTGGAAAGAGTAAAGGCGTCGTTATAGCTGGTACAGGACTAGGCCATATGAAAACAAAATTGATTCCAGAATTGAAAAATATAATAGAAGAAGGAAAACCAGTTGTTATGACCAGCCAGTGTTTAAATGGAATTGTAAACGATCACGTCTATTCAGCGGGCAGACAGATTTTAGAAGCAGGAGTCATTCCAGGAGAGGATATGCTTCCTGAAACAGCGTTAGTTAAACTGATGTGGGCTCTGAGCTTGGATGATGAAGTTGAGGAAACGATGAAAACTAACATCGCTGGTGAGATAAGCGAAAGGAGGTTGAGGTGATATCATGGATAGAGATTATGAAGAACTTGGGTTGAAAGTTGGTCTTGAAATACATCAACAGTTGGACACGAAAAAACTCTTTTGTGACTGCGAATCAAAGCTTGTTGATGAAGAGGGAGATACTTACAAAAGAGAATTAAGACCTACAGAAAGTGAATTAGGTGAAGTCGATGAAGCAGCTAAGATGGAAGCTTTGAAAGGACTGAAATTCAGATATCAATCTCCTAGAAGCTCTTCATGTTTGGTAGAATTAGATGAAGAACCACCAGAGGGACCTGATGAAGAAGCCTTAGATCTAGCACTGACCATGGCACTATATGCAGGTGCAGATATCATGGATGAAATACAGTTCATGAGAAAGATAGTTATCGATGGTTCTAACACTAGTGGATTCCAGAGGACCAGCTTAATAGCGATGAATGGTGAATTAGAAGTCGAAGGTAAGAAGATCGGAATACCCTCAATATGTTTGGAAGAAGATGCAGCTAGAAGTATCGAGGAGAAGAAAGGTGAAAAAGTATATCGATTGGACAGACTTGGTATTCCACTTGTTGAGATAGCTACAGACCCGGATATCACATCACCTGACGAAGCTAAAACCGTTGCACAGACAATAGGTGGTCTTTTCCGAGGTACTAGAAAGGTCAAAAGAGGCATCGGTAGTATCCGTGAAGATCTTAATGTTTCCATAGAAGAAGGTGCACGTGTCGAGATGAAAGGAGTCCAGGAACTCGATATGCTGCCAGAATACGTTGAGAATGAAGTCGATAGGCAGGTTCGGTTATTAGATATAAAAGAAAAGTTGAATGAAAGAAACGCAGAAGTTTGTAAAGAGATACATGACGTAACAAACTTGTTCGAAGACTGTGACAGCGGTATAATCAAAGGTAGTCTCAAGAAAGGAAATGGTGTTTATGTTATCAAACTCAAAGGATTTGATGGTATGCTAAGGGGTGAAGAAGGAGAACCACTTCTTGGACCTGAATTTGCAGGTTATGCTAAGAAAACAGGTGTAGCAGGTATTTTCCACAGTGATGAGCTGCCAAAATTTGGTATAACTGAAAAGGAAGTTGAAAGCGTTTCAGATGAATTGGAAATTGAGGAAGATGATGCATTCGCTTTGGTAACAGAATCAGAAGAGAGATCAAGGAACGCTTTAGAAAAAGTCATCGAAAGAGCAGAGATGGCTCTCAAAGGCGTACCAGAAGAAACAAGAAAGGCCCAGCAAGATGGTACTACAACATTCCTCAGACCTTTATCTGGAGAAGCAAGGATGTATCCTGAAACTGACATACCACCATGCTCAGTATCTGAAGAACATCTAAAACATCTGAAAGAGAACTTACCTGAAACACCGGATGAAAAGATAGAAAGATTCCAATCAGAATATGATTTGAACAAACAGCAGAGCGAACAGCTGTTCAGAAAAGGTTATGATATCATATTTGAAGATTTAGTAAATAAATACGATCATCCATCTGTAGCTGCAAATATGTTCTTACATATATATCCTGATCTGGAAAAAGAAGGTCATGATATTGAAAATATCACAGATAAACAAATTATGACTTTATTCGAAAGATTCGATTCAGGTGATTTCGCTAAAGAAGGTATATCCGATCTACTAATAGAACTATCAAAAAATAAAAATATTGATGATGCAATAGAATCAGCAGGATTGGAATCTCTCAGTGAAGAAAAATTAAGAGAAAAGATAGTAGAAGTAGTCGAAGACAGGATCGACTTCGTTAAAGAAAGAGAGATGGGTGCTGTAGGACCACTGATGGGTGTGTTGATGAAGGATTTGAAAGGTAAAGCTGATGGTGAAGAGATAAGCAATCTTCTGAGAGAGGAGATCCAAAAGAGGATATGAACAGATATGGCTAGAAAATATATCGAAGATATGAAGGAAAACAAAGATGTCGATGGTCTCATCGATCTGTTAGAAGATGGTGGAAAAAAAGATAGAGCTGAAGCTGTAAAAGCTTTAGGATTGATCGGTGACAGTGATGTTGTACCGATACTCACCAAAAGATTGGATGATGAAGAAAAAACAGTAAGAGCTAACGCAGTCATAGCTATAAGTCATATAGATGGTGAACGTGTAAAAGATAAGATAATCGATATGGTAGATGATGAAGCATGGGAAGTAAGACATGATACAGCGATCGCCATGGGAGAAATAAAAGACAAAGATTTTATTGAACCCTTGAAAAAACTAGTTGAAGATGAAGAATTAGAAGTGAAACAGAAAGCAATAGAAGCACTAGGCGAAATTGGTGAGGAAAAAGTTATTCCATTTTTGGAAGAGTACATAGATGACATCGAACTTGAAGAAGAAGTTGCGAGGGCAATAAGCAAAATAAATACTGAAAAATCTTTAGAACCTTTAAAGAAGATGTTTGAACAAGGTGATAGATGGGTTAGAGAGATAGCAGTACAAGGTCTTAGTAAGATTGACTCATCTAAAGCAACAGATGTACTTTTAGAAGGACTAAACGACACAAGTTGGAGGGTAAGAGAAGATAGTGCTATAGCTCTAGGTGAAAAAGGAGATAAGGATGCGGTTAAACCTTTACTTAGTATTTTAGAAGATGATAAACGATACGTTGTAGAGGCTGCATTGAAGAGTCTGGGTAAAGTCGGTGATGAAAAAATTATAGAGAAGGTATCTCACAAATTGGATGACGAAGAACCTTCTATCAGATCTGCAGCAGCACAAACTTTAGGTGAAGTAAATACAGAAAGATCACTCGACTTACTGACACAAAGAATAGATCTCGAAGAAAACCCAAGGGTATTGTGGTCGATTTCTGAATCCATATCTAAGTTTCCGATAGATGAATTAGAAAAAATAAAAAATGAGGTCAGAAGGTTAGAGGGTCATAGAAAGATTATTTTATCTGTCAGCTTAGGTAAAGCAGGTTTTTCTTCCATGGTACCTACTCTACTAGATTACGTAGATGACGATAGGTGGAAGATAAGACAAAAAGTTATTGAGGCTCTAAAACAGATAGATATCAATGAATTGAGTAAAACTCAAACTGATAGATTCTTTAGAAAGATGCCAGAAAGGATAGAAGATAATGATAAATGGGTAAGGTCTCAAGCTGTTCTAACTCTTGGGAACAAGATATTTGATGTTAAAGACGATGTTGATACAGATGATGCAAAGCAAGCGCTTGTAGAAAGGATGAAGGTAGAGAACGATGAAGATGTTATAGAATCTTTTAAAGAAGTTAAGTATCTTTTAAATCTCTGATTACAAAAAAGTTATAATATTTCCCCTTTTTTAAGATATTCAATGAACCAACAGACCATATTGACAGCTATAATTTTAATAAGTGCTGCGTTCACCCCTTCGATCATTTATCTTTGGTGGATAAGGAATGCAGAGAAGGTAGGTAGACAAAGATGGTCTAATTTATTTAAAATGTTTACATGGGGAGCTGTTTTTTCAGTTGTTATAGCTGTTATTTTATCGCTAGTTTTTTCAGGTTTTGTATTCTCTACTGAATTACAGAGGGAATATCAATTCCTTGGAGATAAAACAATACAGAGTTTGATACTTGTTTGTGTTATAGCCCCCATCGTAGAAGAATTTGCAAAAGTATTAGGTGTTTTTTCCGTTAAAAGTAAGATATATGAAATAGAAGATGGGTTAGTATTTGGTGCAGCTTGTGGATTGGGTTTTGCTGCCACGGAAAACCTGCTCTATGAAAGCAGTACATTTTTTTCGGAAGGTTTTGGAACTGCATTCATAACCATAGTAATTATGAGAAGTATCGCAAGTGCTTTACTCCACGGAAGTGCTAGTGCAATGGCGGGGTATGGTATATCTAAAAGTATGTTCAAAGGAAAACACTCTTTCATCCCCTATTACATAATTGCAGTATTCATGCACGGAAGTTTTAATTTCTTGGCTTCTGTAGGTCTGATATACGAAGGAAGGATTCCTTTATTAGCTTTGATCGCAGCGATAGTATTTTCCATCACAGCCATAAGATTTGTAAGGGGTAAGATAATCGCGCTTGATAGGCGTTCTTAAATCGGAGGTAATAAATTGCAAAATTCTTTTCCAAAAAAAGGAAAGAAAAGGGAATATATTATAGATAGGATAAATGAAGCTAAAAACAAAGACCTTAGTTTTAGTTCTGGTAAGGTATTTGGTTCTATGTGTACAGAACCTTTACAATTAAGTAAGAAGGTACACAGCATGTTTTTAGAAGCTAATCTAGGAAATCCTGGATTGTGTAAAGGTACACAGGAACTTGAAAGTGATATACATTCATCTGTAGCTTCTCTTATCCATGCTGATGATTATGAAAGTTTATCCGTAGGTGGTGGGACTGAGGGAAATATATTAGCTCTTTGGAGGGCGAGAGAAAAAAGTGGAAAAAGAAAAGTCATCCTTCCTGAAAGTGCACATTTTTCCTTCGTTAAAGCTTGTTCATTATTGGATATGGAACCTGTTTACATCCCTCTAACTGATGGGTATACTTTAGATACAGATATTTTGGAAGAAAAATTAGACGATGAAACTGCAGCAGTTGTAGGTATAGCAGGTACAACAGAACTGGGGATGATCGACCCGATTGAAGAGATCGCTGAAATAGTAGGAGATACGTACTTACACGTAGATGCAGCATTTGGAGGTTTTGTGATACCTTTCCTTAAAGAGCTGGGAGATGATCTGCCAAAATTTGACTTTGAGATAAATGGTGTTGATTCTTTAGTTCTAGATCCTCATAAAATGGGACTTTCAACTGTTCCATTAGGTCTCTTATACACTAGAGGAGATTATAATATATCTATAAAGTCTCCATACCTGACGGGTGGTAGACAAAAGACTATAAGGGGTACGAGATCGAGTGCATCTATACCAGCTTTTTGGACTGCTATGAATTTATTGGGTAAGGAAGGCTATAAGAAGATAGTCTCTGAATGTATGGAAAATACACATTACATGGTAAAAAATATGGAAAAAATAGGTCTAGAACCTATAACGGACCCATTGATGAATCTGGCCTCATTCCACTGTGATGAACCACAAAGGATAGTAGATAAAGTGAATAATGAAGGTTGGAATATTTCTTTAACAGTTAATCCACTAGGATTAAGAACAGTAATAATGCCTCATATTAAAAAGGAAGCTGTAGCCGATATGGCTGATATATTAGGAGATATAATATGAGTGACGATGAAAAACTGAAAATCGGGGAGTTCGAATTTGATATATTGTCTGCTAAAGAGGAGATTAAAAAGATCGAGGCAAAAAAGGCTTTACTTCAGGTACCAGATGGGTTGAGAAGAAAGGCTGATAAGATAGCTGATCGTTTTGATGTAGATATATCTATTTGGGGCGGTTCTTGTTATGGATCTTGTGACCTACCGAATGACATAGGTGACGCTGATGTTTTAATACATGTAGGGCATTCTGAGATTCCTAATTTAGATATCGAATATCCCGTCATATACATTGAGGGTAGAAGTACTAGATTTAACGAAATCCCAGATGATATATACGATATTTTGGAAAGCAAAGTCGCAATCTATGCATCTATTCAATATATAGATCATCTTGATAAAGTAAAAAGAGAGTTAAAAAAGAAAGGTTATCAAGTTTTTATAGGTGAGGGAGATAACAGGATTAAATATCCTGGACAAGTGCTGGGATGCAATTATTCAGTAAAAGTTGAAAATGCAGAGAGCCATCTATACATAGGTACTGGTGACTTTCATCCTTTAGGTTTGTCTTTATCTTTAGATAAGGATGTTATTAAGTTAAATCCATTAACTGGTGAAATCGGTGAAATAAAAGATGAGAAAGATCAACTACTTAGAAAGAGATTTGGTCTGATAACATTATCAGAAGATTCAGATGAAATAGGAATTATAGTATCTACAAAATCAGGTCAGAGGAGAGTAAAACTAGCAGACCATCTTAAAGATAATCTCCCAGAAAAGTGTACTATATATGAGTTCGATGAAGTCACACCAGAATTGGTAGATTCTTTTAAATGGGACTGTGCTGTTTGTACCGCATGTCCAAGAATAGCTTTAGACGATTCTAGTAATTATGATACTGTAATTATAACACCTAATGAATTTGAAATCGTATTAAAAGAAAAGGAATGGGAAGATTGGACTATCGATGAAATCCATTAATCTTCTTCTTCCTCATCAGTGAATGAACCTTCAATAAGTTTTCCATTCTCTTTATAGGTTGTGACTATCATCATGCTTGTTAGATCTTGTACACCGTTTAGATGTGAGGCCTCATCAGTCAAGAAGGTTTTCATATGATCGTAATTTTTAAATCTTGCTTTAACGACTAGATCTACATCACCTGTCACAAGTGATATGTCTTCGATATTTTGATATCCAGCGAGTTTATTTGCGATCTCATCAGATTTCTTAGTATCTACTTTAAATGAGATTATAGAACTTACTCCACGTCCTTCATAGTAACTTGAGATCACATCTTCATACTCTTCCGTATTTTCAACTTCAGTCATTTTGTTCCTCCTGTTATTTTTAATCTATTAGTTTTCGAAATAAAGAGGTTACATATAAGCTTTTCAAATCTATCTTTAATATATAGAAGTACCTACTTCTTCCTCTACATCTTCGTAAACCTGCTGTAATAGATTTTCAAAATCTTCGTTTTCATACTCTAAATATCTGCCAGAGCCAGTTTGAACTTTGGCTTTAAAGGTGTTGCTTCCTTTTTCTATCTCAATCGTACATAAGGTTTCTTCCATCCAGACACCTCAGTAAAATCAGTTAGACCCATATCTTATTTATAATTTATTGAATAATTCTAAATTGTGGACCTTTATTGATATATATATGAAGGCATTTAGAAATATTTAAAAATATCATACCCACCAAAGTTTTATACTAGAAGGATATAGTGAAATCAAAAATAAACAGGGGTATTGTATCCTATGGTAGAATATGAGGTTGTTATAGCAGATCCAAAAGAAGGAATGTCATATCAGACTACAGTTGACGGTCATCACGCAAATTCACTTATAGGTAAACGTATAGGTGACGAAGTAGACGGTATTTTCGTTGGATTACCAGGATTTAAACTACAGGTAACAGGTGGAAGCGATATAGACGGTTTTCCGATGAAAAAGAATATACCAGGACCAGCTAGAAAAAAGGTTCTAGGTAAAGGTGGAACAGGATTTAACATAAAAGAAAGTGGAGTAAAACGTAAAAAAACAGTTAGAGGTAATACAATCTCTACTAATGTAAATCAGGTAAATATGAAAGTTATTGAGCATGGACCTCAAGATATACCTGAACTATTAGAAAAAGAAGGAGATAACGAATGAAAGTACCAAAACAGCCCGAAGTAAATATTGGAATGGTAGGTCATGTCGATCACGGCAAAACTACTCTTACTGAAGCATTGAGTGGTGAATGGACTGACCGTCATTCAGAGGAAACAAAAAGAGGTATCAGTATTCGTCTAGGGTATGCTGATACAGCGTTTTATAAATGTCCGGACTGTGAAGGAACTAAAGCTTATACTACTGAAACTACTTGTCCTAACTGCGGTACAGAAACTGAATTTTTAAGATCTGTTTCTTTTGTGGATTCACCAGGTCACGAAACTCTGATGGCAACTATGCTGTCAGGTGCTTCGATGATGAATGGTGCAGTGTTGGTGATAGCAGCAAATGAGGATTGTCCTCAACCTCAAACTCAGGAACATTTGATGGGGTTAGACATATCCAATGTTGAAAATATCATCATAGTTCAAAATAAAGTCGATCTAGTGACCACTGAAAGAGCACGTGAGAACTATAAACAGATAAAAGAATTTACAAAAGGTACAGTGGCTGAAGATGCTCCTATAATACCTGTTTCAGCACATCATGATGTCAATATAGATATATTGATACAAGCTATAGAAAATGAGATACCTACACCAGAATATAGCGAAGAAGATTCCCCTAAATTATCAATAGCTAGATCTTTTGATATAAACAAACCTGGTATATCTATAGACGATATAAAAGGTGGAGTTATAGGAGGCTCTCTGGAGAAAGGCATCCTTGAAATCGGTGATGAAATCGAAATAAGGCCAGGTACAAGGATAGAGGAAGGTGGTGTAAAAAAATGGGAACAGATAACCACTACTGTTAAAACACTTTCATCTGGAAAGATAGAATTGGATAAAGTCAAACCTGGTGGATTGATCGGTGTTGGAACAGAACTCGATCCTAGCATAACTAAATCTGATTCATTGGCAGGTAGAGTAGCAGGTTATCCTGAAGATCTACCACCGATAAAAGAAAGCTTCACAATGAAAGTAAACTTGCTCGACAGGGTTGTTGGCATGGAGAAAGACAAGAATGTCGAGAATATAAAGACAAGAGAACCTTTGATGCTGACAGTAGGCTCAGCTACAACAGTGGGTGTTGTTTCATCCGCAAGAGAAGATGAAGCTGAAGTAAGATTGAAACGATCTGTTTGTGCTGAGGAAGGTCAAAGGATAGCCATCAGCCGTAGAATAAAAGGTAAGTGGCATCTTATCGGTTACGGCGAGATTAAATAATCAAAAACTTTTCAAAATATATTTTCTAATATTGATTTGATTCAAACTATAATTTATTCTATTCTCATTTTGAATCATGATTTGATCATATAAGATTCTCTCTAATTTTAAAATAAAATAATATTAATACTCAACAATCAGATTGTGATTTCTAAATAATGAAAAGAAAAAACTAAAAAGAAAGGAAAGTAAAAGTGAGCAACTGACAGCGGGCCAGGGACTGGAAATAGCCTTCAAACAGTTAGGTTTACCTTCTTCCCCGAAGGGAACAAGGCTCCTAACCTAAGCCACCGTTCCAGGGGTCCACTATCGGACCTAAGCTTCCCATGGGCTCGCGCACCATAGTACCACAGAGGACGTGGGTGGGCTTAACTTCCGGGTTCGGAATGAGACCGGGTGTGACCCCACCACTATGGCCGTCATGTTGCTCGTTATAGTTCTTTAAAGGTACCTCATATTTATACCTTTTCCATGGTCCTGGGGGCCAATATTTTACCTTTAAATAAAGACTACAAAACAACCAATATATTTAACTATATGATACTTGTAATGTAAATCCGAAAATAAAAGAGGAGATAAATTGGATGGAATTTTCGATATATTCTTATGGTTCGGCATCTTGACCTTGCTTATAGGTTATTTGTTCAAATACCGTTTTCATGAACTCAGAATGATCGGTTTCACTTTCATAGGAATATTTTGGGGAGGTGAAGTACCATATTATCTCCATATAGATGACTACGTAAATGCTGTTATGGCATTGTTAGCTCTACCGTTATTCGTTTACTTTGCATATCATGAATACCTTTCTAAAAAATGGGATGAAGATCCAGAGGTAATGAAATTTCTAGCCGGTGGAATATCAATAGCATCTTTAGTTTATTTTGGGATCCAAAGAATACCTGCAATATCTGGTTTCTTGATCAAAATGGTAGCAGAGCAAACCACATGGATGACAGACTTGATGGGTTACAGTTTCAATACAGGTGCAGTAGAGTACGCGGGAAATCCTTTATTCTACAGAATTAATCACGAAACAATATATGTACCTATAAAAGGAAGCGGCGTAAATATTATACTAGCATGTACTGCATTACAGACCTTAGCTGCAGCTGGTGCACTCCTTTACGTAACAACAGCAGAAAAAATGGTTAAAATAAAAAGCATGCTCCTCGTATTACCAACTATCTATGTCGCGAATATATTCAGGAATGCTATGGTCATCTATTTAACAAATGAAGGGATCGCGTCCTTTGATTTAGCTCACAATGAAATCGCTAAAACAGGATCAGTGATTCTCCTGATCGTCTTGTTATTGATAGTTTTCGAAATGATGCCTCAATTCCATGAAAATATAATGTCAGTGATCACATTATACAAGAGAGAAACTATCCGCCAGAAACAACAGAAATGACTTTATAAACCTCGCTCTCTTTTATATCAGCATCATCCGGGACAGGTTCACCATCATTAAGTACGATCACAGAATCTATGTGATGTCCGAGTTCTCTTATCAAAGTATTGACATCGCTTTTTTCAGGTAAAGAGATCTCACCTTTTCCTTCGACTTTTACTTTCATCGATATCGAAGTTATAGAGGTGGTATATAAAACCAAAGATTTGTTTCATTTTCACTAACCCCTGCATGCTCCATTTTAATACTTTAAACACAGAGTATCATTTTACATGGATGCTGAGATACCTTTAACTAATGGTGAAATACGGGTATTTGAAACCTCTAATTATCAACCAGTTAGTGTTCTAGCTGTTAAAGTGATAAGTGAATTAGAGTCAAAAGCGTTGATAATCGATGGTACTGCTAGGATAAATCCATACTGGATAGTTAGAGTATGTAAAGAATATGGGTATGATATAGACACTGTTCTAGAAAATATAATAATAGCAAGGGGATTCACTGCTTACCAGCTGAAAGATATGATAGGAAGAATAGAAGATATAGTTAGAAATACTAACAACCTTCGTTTTATAGGTCTGATAGATTTTTCATCCAGATTTAAAGATGATGACCTTGAGGAAGAAGAGGGGATATGGCTACGATCTAAGGCGGTAAAGGAGATAAAGAGGGTGGTAAAAATTTATAATCTTTACGCTGCAGTAGCCGATCCATCACCAGAAATATTTAGGAAAAGATCTGAAGATGTTTTAGAAAAGAAAATATCTAAAAATATTCAAAAGGAAAAAAATAAAAAAGAAAAAAGTTTTAGCTCTTTATAATTACCGTGTTCTCAACTAGATAATCATTGGGTATTGCTTGTTTATTTCCTGACTCGTCTACGACTATGGTATTGTATCTCGTGATTTTCTCTACTTTTCCAGAATATTCTCCGACTTCGATTTCTTTCCCTGGTTCAACGATCTCATTAACCTGCAGATATCCTCCCATGTTCGTCATCACATCTTTTAGACCAAAGGCAAAACCTGCACCTAGTCCTATCATGACTGCACCAAAAGCGATTCCGAAGACTAAGTAAAGGATAGGTACTTCGATACCCAACTGTGCTAGAGCCATGGTTATTACTATGTAGATTATCAAAAATCTGACAGCATTAGAAACCAGTCGTGGGAATGGTAGCTTATTCTCTTTGGACATGTTCAGAGCTTTATCTGATACCCATCCTGCGATCCATAAACCAAGTATCACTATCAAAGCTGCGGCAAAGAGATTCGGTATCCATAGTACAACTTCTGAGACAAGATTTGCTATCACTGTGATGCCTAGTATCGCAACTGCTATATCGATGAATATCAACATAACTGTTATTTTTATTAGAGCATCTACAAATCTCATCACTAGTCCAGGCTTTTTGATTATATCTTCTACCGGTTCGATGAATTTTTCAGTTTCGAACTCGTCGAGTAGCTTATGTACAAATCTTAAGATGATATCTGTTACCAAAAGACCAATTATGATCACTGCCATTGCTACCAGTATTCTTGGGAAGTACAGCAGTATAGGTTCGATAACCCTGGTAAGTATCGGTATAGCTAGTATGTCTAGTGCCATCTGAACGAACAACAGAAGTATCCAGACTTTTATGAATATCAGTATTAAACTCATTATACTGAAACCTTCAGTCTTTGTTTTCTTGTCAGCTTTAGAGATCCTTTTTCCCATAGGTGTTTCTTCGAGCCAGTTCTTGATTTTATCTGTTATATAGTCCGCTATCACCAGTCCAATAAGGACCACAAAGAACGCAACTACAACTCTTGGGAAATACAGTATTACCGGTGTTACAAAACGTGTCAATGCTTCGATTGCTAGAACATCTAACGCAGCCTGTACAAACAACAGAAGTATCCAGACTTTGATTATTATCCCTAGAATGCCAAATAGAGAGTATTTTGTACCCTTAAGCTGTTCATCTATTCTTTTTGTAGATTTCTTCAACCCTGATTTGTTCAGTGTTTTTTCTACTATATTTGCCACCAATGTACCGACATATAGACCTATTACAACTAGCAGAGCTGCGATAAGTGCCCTAGGTATGAACAGTATTATCGGAGACAGTATATCTGAGATTATCTGTATCTTTATAGCACCAAGACCGACCTGCAGGAATATCAGGAATATGAACCAGAACACAAAGATGCTCAAGAAGTGTGCTACACTCTTGAAGCCTATACTTTTAAAGTGTTTACTGATTTTGATCTTATCCATCGACTTTTCGAATTTTACTTTTTCCAAGAATTTTCTGAAGATCGCTGCGGCTATCTTTCCGACTATGTAGCCAACTATTATGAATATTATGAGAAACAGTATTCCTGGAACTATCTCCCAAAATTTGTCCACAATATTATCAACTTGATCCCTGATCACATCCATCTGTAGAGCTAAATTTATTGCTTTGTTAGTTAAAGGGAATTGCATTTTTCAACCTCCTCAAACAATATAATAAGATATGTTACTATTTATTATTTATGTAATTAATATTCTATTTATTTTTAGATATATTTTTTTTGAAAAACAATCCACTTTCACTACCCCCCTCTACTTTCTTTCTTATACTTTTGTATTGATGTTATGTATCCCTAAAACAAGGAGATGATATCATGGGCAAGAGTGTACCTACCTATCGAGAAGAGCTGGACAAGATAGCTCAGGAATGGAAGAAATTTCGTCGAGGTCTAAGGAAAGAGGAGAAAGAAAAGTTCGACGAACTGATTCACAGTGCTAAAAAACACGCTTCTGCCGCCCAGTATCAAGCTAACGCGGATCCTATGGAATCGATCTTTTTTTCAATTTTATTAGAACATCAGATGATGTTGGACCGATTAGAGGGGATATTGAAAAATGAAAGGATGGATATTGGACGTGTACCCGGATCTGAAGAAAGGGAAGATGATCCTGTGGGTCAGGGGGAAGAAACGGTGCTACAAGATAGCTGAAGAGTACGATCCTCCCTTTTACGCTAAATCATCCAATAGTTCGTTAGATGATCTAAAAAATTTCTATGAGGAAAGAGGTTTCGATACAGAAGAGATAAGGAGACAAACAGGCCTACAGGGCGATGGACTAGATGATGTGCTGAAAATATCTCCGGGGATGGTCTATGATCCTAGAAAGCAGGCAGAGGGTCTCAATTTCTTCAAAGGATACGAAGAGTATCAATTCTATAATGTAGACGTTCCTTTAGAGCAGAGGTTCATGGTTGATAAGGGTTTGAGACCTTTTTCACTGGTTGAGAAGAAGAACGGTGAATGGATGGAATTGGAGAGTGATGCAGGGATACGATATTCCAAGCCTGATCTCAGAAAGATGAGTATCAGAACTTCCGTAGATACAGATTCTTATCCTACTTTTAAAGACGAGTTGAAGTCGATAGAGACGAACCGAGGCGTGTTAAAGGGTTCTGAAGAAGTAGTATTGAAAAAATTAAACAAAGAGATCGAACAATACGACCCAGACATCATCGTTACAAAAGGTGGAGATTCTTTTTTGATACCATACCTTTCTAGAAGAGCTGAATTAAATGATACTAAATTAGTATTTGGTAGAGAACCTTCACTTCATCCACCTAAGCAGGGTTCTTCATACGTATCTTACGGCAGAGTGCTGTACAAACCTCCTAAGTACCTCTTAAAAGGAAGGATCCACATCGATATGGACAGCTCTTTCATGTACCGTAAAGGAGATCTTGATGGATTGATAGAGATATCTCGGATGTCTAGGATGCCTTTACAGAAGATATCTCGTAGAAGCCCAGGTGCTGTGATCAACGCTATGGAAACTGAACAGGCATTGAAAGATGGTTATCTTGTTCCATGGAAAAGCAATATCACAGAGGATTTCAAAACCATGAAACAGCTGATAAACTCTGATAGAGGTGGGTACATATTTGAACCAAAGGTGGGTGTTCACGAAGATGTGATCAAGTTAGATTTTGCCAGTATGTATCCTACTATAATTGACAAGTACAACCTTTCTCCAGAGACTTTACACTGTGAATGTGATGAATATCATATTGTGCCTGAATTAGGATATAAGGTATGCGAGAAGAAGAGAGGGTTGATCCCAAAAGTGATCGCCCCTATAATCAGGAGAAGACAAGCATACAAGGAGATGGCTGATAAAGATGAGGTCTACAAGAAAAGGGCGGATGTATTGAAATGGCTGCTTGTCACTTCCTTCGGATATACAGGTTACAAGAAAGCTAGATTCAGCTGTATAGAAGTACACGAGAGTGTTACAGCTTACGGAAGAGAAATACTGTTAAAAGCCGCGGATATCGCTCAGGACATGGGCTTTAGAGTTATGCATGGTATAGTTGACTCCCTCTGGTTGAAGGGTGATAAGAGTAAGGTTGATACACTTATAAAGAAGGTGAAAGAAGAAACGAAGGTCACGCTTGAGAAAGAAGGTATCTACGACTGGGTCGTTTTTCTTCCGAACAAATCTGATGGTGTCGGTGCACTTAACAGATATTACGGAATCCTCGATGGGGAACTGGAAGTCAGGGGTGTTCATCTACGAAGAAGCGATACGCCAGATCTTTTCTCCGAGGTGCAGAAGAAAATACTGAGAATTATGGAAGAAGCTAAGACTATAAAGGAGATAGAAGATAGGTTCGACAAGATCATATCTGCTGCCAAAGAGGCGTGGTTAAAGATCAAAGAAGGTGATGTTGATATAGAAAAGTTATACTTCACCAAACAGGCTTCTAAAAAAGCAGAAGATTACAAACACATGACAGAGATGAAAGCTGCCCTGATGCAATTGAGAGATATGTATGTTGACCTACATCCAGGTGAAAGTTTGAGATATATTGTTACAAACTCTAAAAGCAGAGATTACAGAGAAAAAGTGAAAGTGGAAGGCTCTGATATCGAGAACTATGATAAAAAATTTTATGAGAATTATCTATTCAGGGTTATTGGTGAGATATTGATCCCTTTTGAATATGATGAAAATAAAGTGAGCAAAATTTTGAAAAGAATCTAGGTCGATTTAACAGCAGTGATCGTTACCACTAGAATCGCTATACTGCAGAAGATGAACAGCATTGAATTTGAGTATGCATCTATTATGAAATAACCTAAAAAGGTTACTACAGCAGCACCTAGAGCTCTGATGAAGTTGTAGGTGCCTGAAGCTGATCCTGTTGATTTTGGTGCAAACTCTACAGCATAGGTCACAAGAGAAGGATTTGCAAAACCTATCCCTATTCCAAATATAAGATGCCCAGCTATCAGAACATAAACAGTTCCTCCCATCATTAATGAAAAGAACAATGTTCCCAATGTGGCTATTATGCCTCCTGAGACAAACACCTTTTTTCTACTAAATTTATCAGCTAATCTACCTCCAGTAAACGCAGATACAGAGTTAGTTAATCCATAAAGTGTGAAAGCGATTCCCACCCAGAATGTGTTGAATTGATATTTATCTGCTAGTATATCTCCAAAGAAAACAAGATATGTGTACATAGTTCCAAAAAGTACCATACCTAAAAGTGTGACTGTAAGATAGTTACTTTTTGTTAAGAATTTCATTGAGGAATACAAACTCACTACCTCAGTTTTTTTTGAATCACGTGTTTCAGGAAAGTACAGGAAGAATAGTACTGCAATCAGTGTACCCATAACTCCTAAGAACAGAAATATAGTTCGCCATGTGAATATTTCACCCAGTAATCCCCCAATAAAAGACGCAACTGGGGGCGCAATAAGAGGAACGGCCATAAAGGTCCCCATCGCACTGCCTCTTTTATCTTTTGGAAATACATCGCTGATGACTGCAGCACCAATGGTAAAGCCGCTAGCTACAGCACCACCCTGAAATATCCTAAAGATAACTAAGGAAGATGGGTCCCAAGCTAGGTAACACATTATATTTGAAAACACGAAAGCGACCATCGCTGGAAGATAAACTTTTCTTCTCCCCAATTTATCAGATAATGGTCCATAAATCAATTGAAATACAGCTTGAGAGGCCAGGTATCCAGTGACTGTTAAAGGTATTAACCAGCTAGAGCCAAACTCATTTTCTATGCTTGGTATGTTTGGCATATAAATTGAACCTGACAGAGGTACTAAAAAAGCTGCTAAGATCGCTAGAATCAGTATTTTCTTTCTGTCCATCATTAAGATTGAAAATAAACATCTGTGATAAGTTTTAGGTAAAGAATCTATTCACCGGAAATATTTTGTTATACTGTTCTATTGAATTATCGGTGAAATTATGCTGATGACACCTGGTCCGACTGAAGTTCCAGAACGTGTTAGAAAAGCTATGAGCAGACCTATCTAGAATCCCAACATTGATGAGGGTTTCTTTGAATTTTATCATGAGTTAGAAGATAAACTTAAAGAGATTTATGGCACAAAAGATGATGTACTGATCCTAGGCGGTGAAGGTATTCTTGGATTGGAAGCTAGTATAGCTTCTTTGATCGATGAAGGAGATGAGGTATTATGTATCTCAAATGGCATATTTGGTGAGGGATTCGCTGATTTTGTTAAAATGTATGGTGGAAAGCCGGTGATGTGCAGTTCCTCTTATGACAGGAGTATTGTCGAAGACAAAGTAAAGATGATGATTGACGAACATGATTTTGCCGCTGCAACTATGGTGCACTGTGAAACTCCAACTGGTGTATTGAATGATCTCGGAGATATTCTTAAAGACCTTAACTCCGAAAATATAACAACTATAGTAGATGCAGTATCATCTATAGGAGGAACATCCATACCAACAGAAGATATAGACATATGTATTGGGGGTTCTCAGAAATGTTTTAGTTCACCACCTGGCTTGACTACTCTTTCTGTCAGTGATGATGCTTGGGCTGGGATAATGGAAAAAGAAGATCAACCATTTTATAGTGGACTATCTGTCTGGAAAAAAAGCTGGTTTGAAGAAGAATGGTTCCCATACACTCATCTTGTTTCTAATCTATATGCATTAGACGAATCAATCAATATCATCTTAGAGGAAGGATTGGAAGAGGTCTATCAAAGGCATGAAAATGTGTCTAAATTATGTCGGGATCTTGGTAAAGATATGGGATTAAACTTGTATCCAAAAGATGAAAAATTGTGTGCGCCAACGGTAACAGCTTTTCATGTGAAAATGAATGCTAAAAAGATACAAAAGGAATTGAAAGAAAATCATGATATCCTGATAGCAACAAGTTTGAGAGAATTGAAAGATGATATCATAAGGATAGGTCACATGGGTTACAACGCTGATGAGAGGAAGGTTATGAAGACCATGGATGCTTTAAAAAAGGTATTATGAAGGAGATTT
>CAZEXI010000040.1:16483-18608 GCA_964516805.1 uncultured Thermoplasmata archaeon | reverse complement strand
CAAAAATGTTCATTAATTCATTTATCTTCAATTAGATGATTTCAAATGACCAATGGTTTTATCAATCAATAAATCATTTGATAACAATAATGACACATTATGAAATAATAAAGATCAAAGAAGATGGAATAGTTGAAATCCCTCAGGATGCATCCTATCAGATAGGGATAGCTGAAGGCTCTTATTTTCTTCTAGAAATAAGTCCAGAGATGAAAGAAGCGCGGTTAGAGCAGATAGCACTGCCTGGAAAGAACCTTGTTGAAGTAGAATTAGTCGTTAAAGATGAGCCTGGAGTTCTATCAGAGATAAGTGGTGTGTTTGCTAAGCACGATGTTAATATACAGTTCAATGAGAGCGAGGAGATCAGTTCAGGAGAAGCTATACTTATTTTAGTCCTGGATTGTAGTAATATGGATATAAGTCTAAATGAATTAAAAAATAAAATATCAGTAAGAGACGACGTTCTGGACATCTTAGTAAAGACTGTAGAGTAATATCAGGATGTTAATTAATATGAAAACAACAGCATAGAAGTTTATCTCACTCCCTAAGCCTTTGATATCTTTTGAAAAGTAAGAAGGTAGCTCTTTTTCAAATAACTTTAACTGTTGTAAAATCGCAAATATTAGGAAAGCAGCTGCGATGAGAAAAATATCAACGTAGTTCGTTTTTGGATAGTAATATAGACCAAATCCTACAGTCATTATAGCTATTATAAACGTTATCAAACTTTCTATGCTTAGATTTTTTATTCCAAGACTCTTCAGGCTTAATAAACTGTAATTAAGATTGATAAAGTAGGTTAATGTACCTATTGAACCTATATAAAAAAGATAAACACTGAACCCAGATAATTCAGATAATATTCCGGATTTACCGAAAGCACCTATCAAAGGTGAGATACCGCCGATAGCCAAAGTTAAGATTATTATCGACAAAGTCAGTAAACCGTCTTTTTTACAGGAGAGTTCATCAATATTTTTTGTTCCGTATCTACTGACCAGTAAACCTATCCCCAGGAATAATCCTGATTTGAATAATGCATGAGCAAAAGCGTAATGAACTGCAGCTGCCGCGTTCAAAGTAGCTATGGCTAAAAGGATGAATCCCATCTGCGATACCGTTGAATACGCTAGTAGCTTTTTTGCATTTTTTTGCATTATAGCCATGATGATACCAAATAATATGGATGAAAAAGCTATTATCATAAGGGGCCCAGTCAAAAATTCAATATTGGTAAAATCTAAAAAGAGTATCATTCCGAAGATAGGGACCTTCACAGTCAATCCAGATAGTAGAGCACTGACAGGAGTATCAGCTTTAGAATGAGCTTCAGGAAGCCAGAAGTGTAATGGGAATATACCTGCTTTAGTTATAAAAGATACAAAGGCCATGGTTATAGCTACTTTAATTTCAGGACTCATAACTAGATTCTGTTTTATGAGATAAAAATTCAGTGTCCCTGTTTTTACATATATGATACCTATTGAGAAGAGAAAGAAAAAAGACGTGATAAAAAATAGAATCAGGTATCTAAAAGATGCAGCCTTTGCTCCTTCTTCGCTTGAAGATGCAACCAGTATCACAGATGAAATAGATGCGATCTCCATATAAACAAAGAAATTGAATAGATCTTTAGTCAAAAAACAGCCAAGAATACCACTGTAAAGAAGGAGTATTAAAGGGTATATAGATTTACCAGATGTAAGATTATCCTCTAGATCTTTATCAAAATAAAAAGTGCTGTAAACGCCCACAAGAGAAAATACGATCAATTCGATAAGTAACAGATAATGATTTATACTGTTTATTCCCACCTCTATGCCTGATATTCTAGTCCATCCACCTACTATAGTGTTGATTGGGTAATCACCCATATTTAAGATGAAAACAGGCCACGGTGAAAATATTCCGATTAAGAAAAATGTTTTACTGAATTTATTTGGTTCAAAAAAGCGAAATATGAACCCGATGAATGCAAATAATAATGGTAATACTACAATTAAAGGAATCACTCATTATCACTATCCTTTTGATTATCTTTAGCCATCTAATCTTTAAAACGTACATTATATATTTTTAATTTCTTACACTTTTAGAAGAAAATTAAGCATAATATCATTTT
>CAZEXI010000040.1:0-16383 GCA_964516805.1 uncultured Thermoplasmata archaeon | reverse complement strand
TTAAGCATAATATCATTTTTGTTTAAATACCTTAATAAATAACGTAGACGAGGAAAATAATAATTATTAATACAAAAATTGCCGTGTAATAGTTGATCTCACTGCCTAGACCTTTGATATCTTCAGAGAAGTATTTTGGTATATTCTTTTCAAATAAATGAAGATATTTTAATGCTAAAAAGATCAAAACAGCCAAACCTATCAATATTAGATCGTAATAATTAAGTTTTGGATAGTAATAGACCCCAAACAATATAGTAAGTACTGCTACCACGAAGGTGATCAATACTTCTACATTTGGTTTATAATTCTTCTTAGTGCTAGCTCCAAATAATTTATAGTTAAGTTTGGTGAAGGAAATTAAAGTTCCAACGGAACCAGCGTAAAATAGATAGATGCTGGGCCCAGATAAACCGGACAATATATCATGTTTACCAAAAGCTCCTATCAGTGGGGATATCCCTCCGATGGCTAAAGAGAGTATGATGATAGATACGATCAGTGATTTACTGTTCCTGTAAGATAGATCATCTAGGTTTTTGGTATTTTGTCTGGATATCAAAACACCTACACCGAGGAAAAGACCAGCTTTAAATAATGAATGAGCAAAAGCGTAATGGGCTGCTGCATAAACATTCAATGTAGCGATACCTAAAAGAACGTAGCCCATCTGTGAAACAGTATGATAAGCTAATAATTTTTTAGCGTTGGTTTGCATTAGGGCCATCAAGATACCGAACAGTATTGTAGAGAATGCAATGATCATGAGAGGTGTAGTCAGGAATCCAATACTAGTATATTCTAGAAACAATATCATACCAAAGATAGGAACTTTCACTGTCAACCCAGATAGTAGAGCACTGATGGGTGTATCAGCTTTAGAATGAGCTTCAGGGAGCCAGAAGTGTAATGGGAATATACCTGCTTTAGTGATAAAAGATACAAATGCAATAGTTATAGCGATTTTTATTTCAGTACTCATGACAAGGTTCTGTCTTATAAGATAAAAATTAAGTGTACCAGTTTTAACATAAATAATTCCGATAGAGAATATAAAGAAAAATGAGGATAGAAAGAAAAGTAATAAGTATCTAAAAGAAGCTGCTTTAGCTCCGTTCTCATTTGAGCAGGCGACTAATATTATCGATGATATCGATGCGATCTCCATGTATATGTAAAAGTTAAACAAATCTCTTGTCAAGAAACTCCCTAATATGCCACCGTATAACAGAAGCATCATAGGAAATATAGACTTACCAGATATTGAATCATCATCTAAATTTCTTTTGAAATAAAAAATACTGTAAACGCCTACAAGAGAAAATACGATCAATTCTATAAGTATCAAGAAATGGTTTATGCTGTTTATCCCTAATTCGATACCGGATACCCTTGTCCATCCTCCTATTATGGTGTTAACTGGATAATCACTCATGTTTAATATGAATAAAGGCCAAGGTGAAAATATCCCAAGTAAGAAAAATGATCTGACAAACCGTTCGTAAACATCGAGAAAACTTAAAAGAAAACAAATAAAAGCAAATGAAAGTGGAAGTGCCACCATCAGTGGTATCACTCTTTATCCCCTCTCATCCTTAATATCAATGCTAAAGCTAATGCAGTTTCTGCAACATCGATAACTAAAGTAGTCAACATCAATGTAGCTGGTAGAGGATCGACCATACTATCATGCATTATAAGTGGTGCATTTTTTCCTGCTACATGTCCTAAACTGGTAAAGAATAAAAATACACCAGTTGACAACACGTTGATAGATATCACCTGTTTTATCAGATTTCGATTTGTGATCAGACCATATAAACCGATCAGTAACAATATAATCCCGGCCAACTGAGCGTTTAAATAACCACCAGTTATCGATTCAATCACTTTCAGTCCACCTCAATAACATGTAAAATAGAAGAGTGAACGCAGCTCCGACCTCTAAACCGATCAAAATATTGAATATAACCACAGTACCACCGCTGAAAAGTGTGCCGGGTTCACCACCTTTTAAAAAGTTGTAAAAATATGATCCAGAAAACAATCCAATTATTGACAAGATGATAATTAACAGTAATGATTGGCTCTCTATGGTCTTTACTACTTTAACGCTGAAGGTTTCTTGGACAGCCTTGTAACCATGAGAAGTGATAAGTAAAATAACACTCACAGCTAGGATTACCCCTCCCTGAAAACCACCTCCAGGGGTGATATGCCCATATAAGATCATGTATGCTCCATACGCAACTAAAAATGGAGAAACTAGTTTTGAACTATTTCGGACTATAGATGACATTCTCATTCTTTTTCACCCTCAAGTATTATATAAACACCATAAACAGCGGTGAACAAAACTACTGTTTCTCCTAAAGTATCATATGCTCTCCAGTCTGCTAAAACAGCTGCAACTATATTACTTATGCCAACATCTTCCCAGTTCGATACATAATAATCATAGCTATCGCTTCTTTCTCTAGAATAATCGAGAGGTAATAGGATAGATGCAAGTATCAAAATCAATAAAAGTGCGACTAGACGTTTTTTGATTTTTTCACCCCCTCGATAGTGTATATAAATGCACCTATCAGTAAAGCCCCTACCACTGCTGCAGAAAGGGCCACATCTGGGGCTTGAAGAAGGAACATTATCACTATCAAAAATGTACTGAGTAGAGCCAGCTCCACGACAGCGTTTAATAGTTTGTCCTCTTCAACGATGATGACAGCAAGTATTATCATAGCTATTAAGATTATTTCATGGATTATCCCTAGCATACATATCCACCTCCACTTTTGGTTTTACACCAACTTTGTGACTACCCCTTGCTAGAGCATGAGATATCATCGGGTTTATCATAAATATCAAGAACATCAATATAAAGAATTTTATTTTTATAGTTAAAGGAGCATCTACCAGCAAAGCTGTTGCTAGGAGAATACTCATGGCCCCACCTGTGTCGCATTTTGTTGCAGCATGAAGTCTTGTGTATAAATCAGGGAATCTGAGTATGCCGATCATACCAAATATCATTATTGATGTTCCCAGTAACAACAGTAAATATTCGATAATCATCGAGCACCCTCCTTTTCTAGATGCTTTGAAAGTATTAAATTGCCTACACCGTTCACCATCAAGAGTACAATAGCCAGGTCTAAAAGATAAAATTCTCGTAATAAGACGGATAAAACAGCAATTACGACGACTATCTTTGTGGTTATGGTGTTAAAACCAACAACTCTATCGGGTAAAGTAGGTCCAACCACAACCCTATAGATCAAAATAAAGCTGGTTATCAGCAGGACTATAATAGTCAATCCAAGAGGGTTTACCAGAAGATTTTCTTCAACCATCTTTCAACATCTCCCTTTATTTTATCTCCTGCTTTCTCGGAATTGAGAGTTTTTAAATCGATCCAGTGAACATAGAGATCGGTCTTATCAAGTTTTTTGTCTAGATCCATCGTCAAAGTACCTGGTGTTAATGTGATCGAATTGGCTAGTAATGTAGTTCCAGTTTCGGATTTTAGGTCTGTTTTAATCTTTATAATCCCTGGATTTATGTCCATAAAGATCGCATGTTTGGCCACTCTCACATTGCTCTCTATCAACTGAAAGGCCATTATGAATATATATTGAGGCATTTGGATCAATAGAAGATTAACAATTTTTTTTATCAATGGACCTTTACATCTCAGATCTCCAGTTAGATTCTCATACATGAAAGAAGAGATTATAAATGCGACGGAAGCTCCGACTATTAGATTAGGCCAGGAAAATTCACCACTGACTATGAGCCAAAATATCAGAATTGTTATCCATGATATTATTATTTTTTCTCTTTTTGGGAGTTTTTTACTAACTTGTCTATCTAACTCATACCTTTTTTTTACTTCCTCGACCCTTTCCTTAAGATAGAAAGACATCCTACTCATTTTTCTCTATATAATGAATATCAAGGATGGTATTATTATTTTTGATAGTTTTAACAAAAAAAGCTTAAACTAAATATTGCAAAGATGTAAAAATTACTTTTAAAAATTAAACCATTGTGTTCAGTGATCTTTAGCCCAGTTGTAGTCTTTTCTCTTTGATGATTTTCCAAATCCGCAAGCTGCACAATAGCCTTTTCTTATGTTGTAGGCTTTCTTTCCACAGCGTCTGCATGGGATGTGGGTTTTCGATTTACCTTTCTTTCCTTTGGATGGTGTTCCTTTACTCATTAATTATTCCTCCTTTATGGTGAAACGTAAACTACGTTATCTCCTCGAACAAGAGCCTTTTTCATCTCACGGGTTTTTTCCCCATTGATGTATTCCTTTACATCTTCCATGACAAGGTTCAAGTGAGGGTCGTAGCCGCTCAGTGTTCCCCTGTATTCCTTACCATATTTAAGTTCTACGATTACGTTCTTGCCGATACTTTTGTTCAGCACTGTGAGGGGCCTATTATCTGTCATATAGCATTCTATTAAGTTCATATACTTAAATCTAATCCTTAGTATCATAGGAACTTAGATGTAAATAGACCGAAAAACTATTTTTGTACCCGTGAATAGAGGATGTGATGTCTAAATTTATAGTGTTCGAAGGTATAGATGGATCAGGCAAGTCAAGTCTATGTGATCACTTAAAAAAGAAGATAGATAATCTTTTACTCACAAGAGAACCATCAGATTCTGAAGCAGGTAAATTAGCTCAGAAGGCAGCTAACAAAGATTACTCACCATATCTTGACCTTTTTTTATATTTGGCAGATAGAGTAGAGCACACTGAACAGATTAAAAGATGGTTGTCTGAAGAAAAAAATGTTTTATGTGATCGATACTGGGGTTCTACTGCAGCCTATCAAGCTGCTGCAGAAGATATCGAGTTAAGTTATATAGAGTATATACAGGAAACATTCATTCATGAGCCCGACTTAACTATATTGTTTGATGTTGATCCAGAGGTTTCGATAGAACGTATAGAGAACAGAGACATCAAGAGTAAATATGAAAGAGTAGATTATCTTCAAAAAGTGAGAAAAAATTACCAGATACTTGCTGAAAGACACAATTGGGTTACAATCGATGCTTCTAAACCACTGGATAGTGTTAAAGAAAATGTTTATTCGCTAGTTAAAAAGGAGATATGTAAATGAAATATATCGAAATTTTAGGTTTGATATCCATAGTATTACTCGATTCTGGATGGGGTATACAGGCTTATCAGGTTTTTAAAACAAAGAAAGTTAGAGATTTATCATTGTTATTTTTGAGCGTAGCTTTCTTTTCGTTCATCGGTCTGCAGATATACACCATATTAGATGTAGAAAGCATACCCTATCTTGTCGGGAATTCCATGGGAATTACATTTGTTGGAATCTTACTTTATCAAAAAATCAGGTATAGTGAAAATTAGAAAAAAAGGGTTTTAGGATTTTTTAGAGAGTATGATCGATCCTTAGTTTACATCATACCGGGCATTCCGCCCATGCCGCCTGGCATTCCTCCGCCAGGACCTCCTGCTGGTGGACCACCGGCTTCTTCTCCGCCGCCACCTTTGGAAGCTACAACATCGTCTATTCTAAGTATCATGTTAGCTACTTCAGTAGCTGCCTGTATCGCCTGACTCTTGACTCTGAAAGGTTCGACGACTTTGCTGTCTATCATATCGGATACTTCACCGCTGATGATCTCTATACCTTGATTCTTTAATCCGTCTTTCTCGTGGGCTGTGTTGAGTTCCATCAAAACGTCTATACCGTCCATTCCAGCGTTTTCTGCTAATGTTCTTGGTATGATTGTTAGAGCATCTGCGAAAGCTTCTATTGCCAGTTGTTCTCTACCTTTGACAGTTCCTGCATAATCTTTGAGTTTATTACCCAATTCTATCTCTGTTGCCCCACCACCTGGTAGTATTGCACCGTCTTCGATGGCTACTCCAACAACTTTTAAAGCATCATGCATCGCTCTTTCGAGTTCATCTACAACGTGTTCTGTTCCGCCTCTGAGCAGTAAAGATACAGATTTACCTTTAGCAGCATCTTCTACAAAGGTCATATGACTGTCTCCGACTAATTTTTCATGTACCATTCCTGCTTCACCAAGGTCGCCTTTTTCTAGATCTTTCAGATTTGTGACTACGTTTCCACCGGTTGCTTTTGCTAGTTTCTTCATATCGGATTTCTTGACCCTTCTGATAGCCATTATTCCGTTTTTAGCTAAGTAGTGCTGTGCTAAGTCATCTATTCCTTTTTGGCAGAGTAATACGTTTGCGCCAACATCCTTTATCTTTTCAACCATCTTCTTGATGCTTGCTTCTTCTTCATCTATGAACTGCTGTAACTGTTCTGGATTTGTTATCTCAATCTCAGCGTCCACTTCGGTTTCTTTAATCTCTAAAGCTGAATCAAGTAAGGCTATCTTAGCGTCTTTTACCTCTTTAGGCATGCTTTCATTTAATCTCTCTTTATCGAGTATGATTCCATTGACCATTTCAGATTTTTCAACACTAGCTCCAGATTTCTTTTCTACCTTTATATTGTCGATATCTACCATGTAAGATCCATCTTCTTCTTCGGCTACATGTCTAACTGCTTCGACTACCATCTCGGACAATCTGTCTTTGTTCCCTTCGATAGCCTTTCCAGTCATTGCTGTCTTTGCTATTTCTTGGAGTTTTTCTTCATCATTTATATCGATGTCTATTTTACTCTCATTTAGTATCTCTTGTGATTTTGCTGAAGCTGCTCTGAACCCTTTAGCGATAACACTTGGATGGATATTTTGATCGATGAGGTCTTCAGCTTCTTTCAAGAATTCACCAGCTAGAACAACTACGCTTGTTGTCCCATCCCCACATTCGTCATCTTGACTCTCTGCGACTTCGACAACCATCTTGGCTGCTGGATGTTCGATGTCTATTTCTTTTAGAATTGTTGCACCGTCGTTGGTTATGACAACATCACCAAGACTGTCTACCAGCATCTTGTCCATTCCTTTAGGACCAAGTGTGGTTCTTACTGCACTGGCTATTGCCTTTGCAGCAGCGATGTTCCTTTTTTGAGCGTCTTCTCCTCTTTCTCTTTCAGTTCCTTCTTTTAATAGTAAAATTGGTTGGTTTCCAAACATAATTTAACACCTTTGAACTATTTGTTGATGCTTTGAATATTGAGGTTCTATATATATTTTACTAAAGGGGTAGTTGTAATGTTCTCTCTTGCTTGGAAGTATTAACTTAAATATTTACCACCACACTTATATAGAACATTAAACTAAATTAGATATGGATGAATAGGCTTCAGTTGATAAAAGAGGTAAGAGAAGCCCTTGCGAAGTCCGGTTTCTATATAACAGATTCCTTCAGAGACAGGGGTATAAGCTTCGATTTAGTAGCACGTAAAGACGAAGAGTTGATAGTTATAAGAGTTCTGCTGAATGCAGACAGTTCTAGGGTTGATAATGCGAATGAACTTAAAAGGTTAGCTAGTGCTATCAATGCTTCGCCTCTGTTTATAGCTGTGAATGGTGGCAGAAGAGAGTTGGAAAAAGGTGTTGTTTATACCAGGAGAGGAATACCTCTAATAACTCTTGAAACCCTTAAGGATATGCTGATAGAAGGAGTTCCACCGTACGTATTTTCAGCACCTGGTGGATTTTATGTACAGATGGATTCCAATTTATTGAAGGAATTGAGAAAGAAGAAACAGATATCTTTAAAAAAATTAGCAGAGATCGCAGGCGTATCAAGAAAGTCTATACAAAAATATGAGAAAGGTATGGGAGCGGATTTAGAAGTAGCTATCAGGCTGGAAGAATTTTTAGGCGGAGATCTTATTATGCCTTTGAATCCTTTAGAGAAAGCTGAGCTGGACGAGGATGATATAGAATCCATAAATAAATTCAAAGGCTTGAGCAGATTTGTTTTTGAATCATTGAACTCCTTTGGATACAAAGTAGTTCCAACGTGTAAATGTCCCTTTGAGGCTGTTACGAGCGATGAAGATACTATTCTATTGAGTGGTATTGGATCGACTGACAATGAAGACATAAAAAATAAAGCTAAGATAGTTTCAAACCTTTCAAAGATAACTGAAAAAGATTCTGTGTTTTTCATCAAGAAACGATATACTCAGGTAAATATCGAAGGAATACCTGTAATTGAAAAGAAAGAACTGTTCAAAATAGATTCTGGAGAGAAGATGAAAGAATTACTAAATGAAAGAAAGGAGGAGAATTGAATTGTACAAGACAAAGATAAACAATTCTAGAGTTTACCTCATGGGTATAGTCAAGGGCCTGGTCTCAGAGGCTGAAAAGGTTAAAAAAAAATTAGAATCATTAAATTTCGATCTTTATGCTTTACCAATTTCTAAAGAAGAATTAGATGGTTTGAAAGAATTTATCGAAGAGGAAGAAGCTATAGATATCGAACCAAACAAAGTAGAGAAGATGTACGCTGAAAGATTGAGAAAATTTGGTGAAGTCAGTTTACCACCTCCTTCATATGTTTTTCTTCTAAAGTATTGTGCGGAAAATGATAAACAGTTAAAATCATTAGATATGGATGAAGAACATTACACTATGGCTTATTGTGATCATGTCACTGGTACTCAGTGGTTAAGACAAGCCTTTCGAGAAAAATCGTTGTCTAGGAAAAAGATTGAAGCAGAAACACCCAAAGAATTTGCTTTGGGTTGGGACAAAGTGATAAATAAATTGAAGGGTTATCAGGAGTTAGAGAGTCACAGAGAGGAAGTTATAGCAAAGAACATAAGAAGACTTTCCAAAAAAGGGGACATCTTTTGTTTAGTTGAAGTTGAAAGATTGGAAGGGATCGTAGATAATCTATAGCCTGGTTTTTAATACATCGTTTTTTCAAAATATATATACTGATAAATCTTAAATAATGTAAATATGCATACAGTATAAAAGAGTCCTTCAAGAGTGACATTTATGGAAGATAAGAAAAAGTATATCCGGAAGAAATTGAAAAAATATCGTGATGAGGTTGAAGAACTGAAAGAAGAAAAAGCAGATTTAGAGGGAGAGATAGAGAAATTGGAGGAAGAAAATAGGGAGATCCTCGAAAAAAAGAAGAAAATATTGGAAAAGAAAAACGAAAAGATAAAGGAATTAAATAAAAAGCTAGAAGAGGGAGAGATGGACAGCGATGTAGTCGATGAAAAAGACGAGATAATAAAAGATTATGAAGAGGAAATTGATGAACTAGAATCTGAAGTAGAGGAATTAAATAAGGAAAATCAAGATTTGTTGGACAGAGTTAAAAAACGTTCTGGAGTTTCCAGTGAATTAGCCATCAGATCTAAAACTGATATCACGTTCAATGCAAGCACAATAGTAACTGCAGATGTAGAATCAAAGGGTAAAATCGAAGGAGCTAATGATGTTGAAATTAAAGGTTCTGTAGAAGCACAGGGCGACATCGATTTTGGTGATGATGTAGTCATCCAGGGTGATCTGATTTCTAAATCAGGAGATGTGATTTTGGGAAATCGTGCCAAGATAGAAGGTATGATCAAGGGAAAAAGAGTTTCAGTTGGCGAGGAGATTGAATCCGGGGATATAGAAAGTGAAACAGACCTCACCATAGAAAAAAAATCAAATGTCCAGGATGTTTCATCTGGAGGCAAAGTAGTATTAGCTGATGGAGTCACAGTCGATGGTAGCGTTGAATATGTGGGTTCTCTTTCTACTGGTAAGAACGTTACGATAAAGGATTCTGTTTTACCCAGAACCAAAGAAGAAATCGAGGAAGAAGAAAGGGAGGCTGAAAAGGAATTGAAAGCTGAAAGACAAACTCCTAAAAAAGAGAAAGCTGATGAAATCTCAACACCTCCGTCACCTGAAGAAGTATCAGCTGATAAAGAAGTAAAAGTAGAGATGGCGGAACAAAAAGAAGAAAAGAAGGTCGAGACTACGGAACAGAAGAAAGAAAAACCTGAAGAAGAAAGAATAGAAGTAAAGAAATCAATCCAGGAAGATAAGGAACCAAAAGAAGAAGAGATCCCTGAGCCATTGAAGGATACCGAAGAAGAGAATGTGGTAGATGTAGTAAATGAAGTATCGCAGCCAGGGAAAGATGATGAATCGGAGAAGGGAAAACCTGAAGATATAGTAATCACTCCTGAAGGTACTTCAGAAGATATACAGAAAGAGGAAGAAGATTTAGTAAGTGTCATTGAGGATATAGAGTCACTTGAAGATGAACGAGATGATGAAGGATCAAAGATAAAGAAAGAAAAAATCAAATGTCCGATCTGCAACCATCTGAATGAACCAGGCACAAAGTTCTGTGAACTCTGTGAAGCGGATTTAAGAAAACAATGAGCGGAAAAGTATGGATTTCGGAGAGACTGCTGGAAAAATAATAAAAGATCAAAAGAAACTATCCTTTGATTACGTTCCCAAAGATCTTCCAAATAGGGATGATCAAATAAAGAATCTTTTTGGATTGTTTAGAGGCGTCGTGAAATCTGACGTATCTCAGAACGTGTTTTTACACGGTCAAGTAGGTACAGGAAAAACTGCAACAGCTAAACGTTTTTGTATGGATTTTAAGGATTGGGCTAAAGAAAAAGATAAGAATATCGAGTATGTTTTTGTAAACTGTAGAAGAAGGAAGAACAACAGTTCTTCCATGTGGAAGATAGTTCATCACTTTGATAAAGGGTTCCCTGATAGAGGTTTTTCAGTCGGAGAGATGATGGAGATATTGAAGAACAAACTTAAGGATCAGAAAACACATCTAATAGTAGTTTTAGATGAAGTTGATGCGTTGATCCAGAAAGATGGATCAGAGCTCATTTATCTTCTCACTAGGTTTAATGAGGAAGAGTTATCTTCTGTTGGTAACGTTTCCTTGATATTGATCTCTCAAAAAAATGCTTTTGAATTGTTAGAGGAAAGTGCTCTCAGTTCTTTTAAAAGGAGTAATAGAGTAAGATTTCCAAAGTATTCCTCGGATGAATTATATGAAATATTATCTCAAAGGATAGAGCTAGCCATATACCCTGGTGCTATAGAGGAGGAGGAATTGAGGTTACTTTCAGACATCTCTGGAAAGAAAGGAGATGCTAGGTTTGGTATCGAACTGCTTGAAAAGACCAGTTTGATAGCTGAGATGAATGGTAGGGATCAAATACTATCTGAAGATGTTAGGAGTGCAAAAGCAGAAGTGGATCCATATGTGACTGAAAGCAGGCTTAAGAATTTGAAAAGGCAGGAAAGAGTGATTTTATTAGCAGTTACAAGAAAATTGAAAAAGCAGGCCTACACGACTACAGGAGATGTTGAAGAATTATACAAGATAATCTGTGAAGAATATGACTGTAAAAAATTAGGACATACTCAATTCTGGAAGTATCTTAAATCACTTTCAAATGATGGGTTGATAGAGACGAAAACTGTATCTGATGGCAGTGGACGTACCACTAAAGTTTCTATAGCGGATATTCCAGCAGAAAAGATGGAGAATAAATTGCTTGAGATATTGGGTAGATAAAAGATGATTTCTAAAGATAGATTACTTTTTATTGCAGTTCTAGTATCGGTAATAGGAACAGCTTCTCTGTTTTTATTGACAGCTAGTTCAGGGGTAGATCAAGCTAGTATATCTGAAATAGATGAAGATTATGTAGGTAGGGCGATCAAGATCCAGGGAACTGTTGCTGAAGTGAGTAGTTACGAAGATACTGTTTATATCGATCTCAAAGAAAAAGGATTCAACGATACTCTACAGGTCAAATTGAGTAAAGAACAGTTAGAACAGATAGATGAAAAGGAAGAGATAAAACCGGGTGCAGTTATAACAGCTAAAGGGATGATCGATGAGTATAAGGGCCAGTATAATTTAGAGGTAAAGGATTCATATGGAATAAAACTAGAAAAAAACGCGTATTACAGCTACATTCAGATATCTTCACTTTTGGAGAATCCTGAATGGTACGAAGGCATGAACATAAAAGTAAGAGGAGAAGTCGTGAGTATTGGAGAGTCATATGGTGGATCAGATCTCGAGATATGTACCTTAGGTGGAGGTTACAAACAGGTTAACTGCCATATCAAAGATTGGCCACAAAAAGAGAATGTGACGATCTTGAAGAAAACTCCAGTAGTTGTAAAGGGTGAATATAAGTATGATTCATATACTGGCAGATGGGAAATAGTCAGCGATTCCTCACCTGAAATTTATAGTGAATAGATCAGAGTTCGGACAATTTTTCTTCTATTATTTCTATTATCTCGTCTTTTGATCGATCGAAGATATTGACTTCTTCACCATTTACCATCAAATATTCCCAATTGCCCGGGTCGTCAGCCCATTCAATAGCTTCTTCCTGAGAATCTATAGTTTGTTGGATAAATTCTATACGATCATCGTCTATTTCTTCTATAGCTTCTTTAACTTTTACTCCGTTATGAATACTGTATGGACATCGGTTGGAGTATGTTGATATTATGTGTAACTTACCTTCATCAGAATCACCTTCGACCTGGACTCCGGTATCTAAAATATACGGTCTTGATGCACCATCTTTTAAAGGAAGCCACATCAATTTTGTTAATTTTTCAGATTCTACAGGTTCGAATCCGAGTTCTTCCAGCATCTCTATAGGGAAATGTTCAGGATTGTTCCATCCAAAGGCTACTAACCCGTCATAATTATCGTAGATATCTTCTATAACCATCTCTATCATTTCTTTCTCGGTCTCTAGATGGGGTTCTTCCTCCGTACTGGCCCAGTGGAAACACATCAAAACTGCTGATCCAGGAGCTTCTATAGGAAATGGAGACGATTCTGCAGGTATATATTCTATAAAACCGTTGGGAGTTTCTCCTTTGTAAAAAATGTATCCGCCCATACCGTTTTCAATCATCCTTTTACGCCATAGAACAGTTTCGTAAAGATTTCCTTTCATATCTTTGTTTTTTACTTCCAGTCCTCCAGGAGAGCATATCACATCATCTACATTACTCTCTGTTAGTGGCAAAATCTGGATACCTTCGGAATTATCTAGGATGGACATTCAAGAGTTAAAGTGAATTGGATGGTTATAATATTTTCTTTTTGAAAACAGGGATATAACATACTTATCCAGTTTTTGGTCTTTTTTATGTTTAAACAAAAACCCAATCAAATCTTATAGAAGATGATGATTATACTTTGAAGATAACTTCTGATTCTTGTTTATTTAGTTTATAACCAACTTTTTCATACAAATCCCTAGCTATCGTGTTTTCTTTATCAACCCAAAGCATCGAATTTACTACATATTTTCTTTTTGCTTCTTGAAGACCTTTCAACAGTAGTTTCTTTCCTATTCCTTTTCCTCTTTCATTTTTTTTCACACCCAAACTCCTGATAAAACAATTCTTATCTTTTTCCCCGTAAATTTCCATAATCAAGAATCCTTTGACGCTATTATTTGTCTTGTAAACTAATACTATATCATATTCGATAAGCTCTTCTAATTCTGTTTTAGATATGTTCATAGAATCAAATATTTCTCCCTCTAACTCTAGGATTTCATTCAGATCGCTCCTAACTGCGATAAAGATATCGTCATCTTCAATTTGAATATCTCTTATATCATGATAAAAATATCCAACGTACAAATTTTTAGGAGAATATCCCCATGCCTTGATGATATCTTTCTTTTTTATAACATCGTCTAGGTCTCCGGAATATCTAAAGGTAAAGGTTAATTCAGGTTCTTCACATGTGATTTTATCAAGAAAGTTATGTAAATTCTCTAAATCATCAACACCCCATAACAATTCAATATCATTAGTGTTTTTGCCTAATAAAAAAGTACCATGGTCTGATTCATATTTGTTAATTATCTCTTCAATTTTACCGTTGAAGAAATTGTATTCGTGAGATTTTACCTCATTGATTATTTTATCGAGATCCATATTATTCCTTTTTGATTGTAAAAAATAGTTAAAAGATAAATATATTTTTTATTACAACTTGATCCTTTTAAACTAAGATAATACAAAATCCTTATATACGATCTACCAACCATCCATAGAACAGGTCAGGAGATCGTGGACGACCGACGGTGTTCGACACTGAGGAAAGTCCCCTCTCCACAGGAAAGGCGGACCGTCGCAAGGCGGTGGGGCGAGAGTCCAGTCAAAGGGAGCAGAAACGACACGTCCTCTTGGAAGCTATGAGATGTGCGAAGTTCACCGAAAGGTGAGTGAGTTAACCCATCGAGCTGAGAACAAGGGGGAACGATGAAACGGCCACTCAACCCGCTGGAGCAAGTCCAAACTAGCCGGGTTGATCTTTCCGAGACCGGCAGGTAGGACGCATAGATGAATGTCGTCTCAGCGGCTAGCCGCAGGAAAACAGAAAGGGGCTTACATCGGTCACCTGACCCCTTATTTAGCCTTGATTTACCCTTGAATAAGCACGTTTTAAGGTAAATCTTTAATACTTATTGCTTTATTTTGTTCTGCGTGAATATCATGGCTAAAGCATATTGTGTGAAATGTAGAGAAAAAGTTGAGATTAAAAATCCAGAAGAAACTGAAATGAAAAATGGCAGACCAGCTATTAAGGGTGAATGCCCTAATTGTGGGACCGGAGTTTACAGGATTAAGAGCTCAAAATAGTAAAAACACCTTTATCCCACTTCTTTTTAATTATTTTCCATGATAACTCTTGGCATCGAGGGGACTGCACATACCGTTGGAGTCGGAATTGCTAGAGATGATGGTGAGATTTTAGCTAATGTATCCAAAACTTACGTACCTGAAGAGGGTATACACCCACGTGAAGCAGCAAATCATCATGCTAACAACATAGTACCACTTATATCCAAGGCCCTCGAGAAAGCAAATCTTAACAAAAAGGAAATCGATCTGATAGCTTTTTCGCAGGGTCCAGGGTTGGGTCCCTGTCTGAGAACTGTAGCTACTGCAGCTAGGAGCTTGTCCTTGTCGTTAGATGTTCCTTTAGTTGGAGTAAATCACTGTATAGCTCATCTTGAGATTGGACGTTTGATGACAGAAGCAGAAGATCCTGTATTATTATACGTATCTGGAGGAAACACTCAGGTCATAGCTTTATCAAGAAATCGATATCGAGTATTTGGAGAAACTCTAGATATCGGTTTGGGTAATATGCTAGATAAATTTGCTAGAGAGAATGGGATAGCTTTTCCTGGTGGCCCAGTCATCGAACAAAAAGCGAAGGAAGGAGACAAAATCTTAGACATTCCTTACAGTGTTAAAGGAATGGATGTTTCTTTCTCTGGAATATTAACATCAGCTTTGAACTTAGATGATGATTTTGAAGATATATGTTACACTTTACAGGAAGTAACATTTGCGATGCTGACAGAAGTAACAGAGAGAGCCCTAGCTCATACACAGAAAGAAGAAGTTCTTCTTGGCGGTGGAGTCACCAGGAACAAGAGATTACAGGAGATGATCTCTATTATGGCTGAAGAAAGGGGAGCTCGATCATACGTACCCCCAGGAGAATTTTGTGTAGACAATGCTGCTATGATAGCTTGGACTGGTTACTTGATGTACTCTGCAGGTATAAAGCTCTCAATAGATAAAAGTCATATAAAACAAGGTTTTAGAACTGATGAAGTTAAAGTGGTCTGGTGAATTTTTAATCTACGTTTAAGTGAAAATCTTTTAATAAGCCTGTATAAATACTTATAAGGGTGTTAATATAGTACAGAAGCCAAAAGAAGGAAAATGTAGCAGATGTGGTTCAGAAGACCTTGAGTTTTATGAGGATGGTTCTGGCAGATGTTTAAATTGTGGTCGTAGATTTACCTGGGATGGCGGACCTACAGATAAAAGACCTGCAGATAAAAGGCCTTCTCAGGGAAATACTAAACAGGGAACTGACAGACCTGTACCTCAAAACATCCAGCAGGATCAAAAGACTTACAGAGAAAAAAAGCCGAACCAAAGACCTTCAAGAAAACCTGAGCCGATCCAGACTGAAAGTAATGTATTCATGTGGATTGCCATAACAGGTTTTATAGTGATGATGGTTGGATATGTTTTACGATTCATCACAAATATGGATTTAGGAATGTCTATGACGAATACTGTAGAACAAAATCTCACAATCCTTGGTTTGATCTTATCATTCTCAGGTGTAATTACTTCAGGGATAGGACTTATTATAGGTGGAACTAAGGCTGATTATCTACCAGATAAAGTCAGGTCAAGTATGTTCATCGCTGTAGCCCTATTGATAGGTTTGTATCTAGGTCTGACATCGTTCATGATCGGATTCTATTAAAATTGAAACCAATTTTAATTAAAACAACTTTTTTTTTATACCTCCCATTATCTATTTATATTTTCATTCAATACCGGATAACAGGATTGGGTATAATG
>CAZEXI010000039.1:0-18987 GCA_964516805.1 uncultured Thermoplasmata archaeon | reverse complement strand
AATTGTACGAAGGCGACATGCCCCACTTCCAAGCGATGCTCGAGGAACAGATGGGCGATCCAGAAGAGAATTATGACCTATGGAGAGATAGGAGTCCGATCGAGCATATCGAGAACATGGAAAGACCGATTCTGATGGTCCACGGTGTAAACGACCCAAGATGTCCAATCGAACAGGCTAGGATTTTCAAAGAAGGATTAGAAGACATGGGCTGGGAAGAAGAAGATGATTTCGAGTACGAAGAACTCAGTGAAGAAGGTCATGGAAGTACCGATATCAGCCAGAAGATAAGAGTCTTCCAGATCCTGGAGGATTATCTGGAAAAAAGGTTATGAAAACCACTTTTTCATTTTTTTCTAATATTTTTTAGTTTCCTGATAGTGACATCTTTCCACTGTAAGATAGCCTTATGAAGATGTGATCTATATTTTACAATGGATTTAAGACAATTTTTGTATTGACTTATAGGCATCCAAAGATACAATAATGAAGTTAACAGGAAAAGCTGTCTCAAATTAGGCATGGAAGCCCATATCATATTGTAGTAATCTCTTTTTACTGACCACATCTTTTTGATAGTATTGATCATGTTGGGCATTCTCCATTCATTTCCCTCTTTTAACGACGTAGATTTATCTTCTGACCATGTACCGTTGTTGTTTTCATAGGAAACCCACCAGTGGAACATTGATATATGTAATTCATAATCGATATCTTTCTTTTCGAAAATAGAGGCAAGAAGTATCGCCCTAGCTTTGCAGTCACCTCTTCCTTTTTTCAATGTCTGTTCTGGAGTTGGTACATACCAAACCGTACCATACGTTTTAAAATCGTATTTATATTCTATATTATTCTCTACCCATTTTTCGATATTCTGTGATTTATCAGGAATATCTGATGCGTCCTCTATGGGCTGAGGATCGATAGGTGGATTATGTACTCTATCATAATTTTCGTATATAATAAATGGTGAAGGAAATAGTACGAAAATCAACAATGCTATTGAGATCAAAGATTTTTTCATATCCATGTTTTACATCTTGTAATAATTACGATCAATTTAGAGAGATAAAAGATTTTTTGAGATCTTTTTAAAGATGGTATCTACTTCAGCAGTATAAAATGAATTGTGAAATTGATAAAAATCTAATCTTCTTTCCTGAACATATTTCCACCGAAGACCAGCAGTTCTCCATATATGTATACATCAGATGTGTGCATTATCTCGTCTTCATCAATAAGGTAGTAATGTAAACTGTTACTTCTGTGTGTTTCGCTCTCATCTTCGATATCCACATACTCTTCTTTTATGAACCTTTGACCTTCAGTGATATATCCTTCAAAATCGTAATCTTTTATCTCGTTATTGGTGTTTGATCGACTTCAGTGTTACCTATCCGTTTTACTTTATCTTCTTCGAATTTGATCCTCATGGAACCTTCATAGTCGCTCTGCTTTCCTTCCTCATCGAAGAATTTGTTCTTCATCTTGATATCGTCATCTTCGACCTTTATATCCATGACCCATTTACCTTTTTGAACGATATCTTTTTCACCAGTTACTGGATGTTCTTTTAGGTAATTCATGAATTCACCTTTCCAGGTACCGTCGTTTTTGATCACTGTTTTCAGATTTGGTTAATCCTTCATGTAGATTCACACTATGATGATAAAAAGAGAATAATATAAGAGTTTAGTTAAAAGCAGATTTGGTGCAACTAGTCCTCTGAAGGATACTTGACTTTCGAAGATACGAAAGCCTCCTGATCTCTACTTATCTCTCCAGTCGAGATGCTGATAGATGTACTCACGATTTCATCACTCAGCAACCTCCTGACATTCTCAGTAGGGATGATCAATTGAACTCCTTTAAGGTCTACTTTTAAACATCTTCCACCCTCTGTCTTTTCCATCAATAGGTCTGTTTCAAATACCATCGGTTTTGCCATGATGATTCCTCTAAAGATACTATATATAATTTGTACTTTAAAAGTTTATAGTATATGGAATCACATCGATATATTTTTTGTATTCCTTATAATATATAGTATATCGATTAGAATATATAATACGTTTTAAGAATGAATATAAATATATATCTAACACCCAACAATATTTTCAGTAACCTTCGAAGATCTTTTTCATGAATCTTTTTGCAAAAAAGGACCCGATAGATGCAAATGATTTTTTCATCGGATTGATCCTAACATCATAATAGTAATCCATGTCTAACCACCCTTTATCTGACCAATATTCATAATCGGCGGGCATACCTTCTTTATTCACTTCAGCGTTGGTCTTCCATATATTGAACCAAACTAGATCGTAGATAGAGGGTGAAGGTATTTTGTTTTCTTTCAATCCATTATAAAATTTATCTGTTGCTTCCTCTAATTTCTTTATGGATTTCTTCTTGTACTTATCTGTCAAAGAATCAAGATCGGGTATACCAAGAGTAGATACAACGTCGAAACCCCATGCATGAACAACTTTTTTCATGTACTTGACAGCATCTTTGAACATCCCTCCTCTCTGGATGAATACCATTGCTTTTTTATCGAAGAAACGTGGTCTGTGGATCGCATAAGTTAAATGATCAACGAAATTTTTCATCAGTGCAGTGATGTGGAAATTGTATATAGGTGAAACGAAGATCACTCCATCTGCTTTTAGCATCATTTTCTCTATGATTTCTCTATCATCATTCAAAGGACACTTATCTTTACCATATTTAACGCAGGCATGGCAACCAGTGCAATTTCCTAGATCATAATCTTTTAAGAAAAGGTACTCGAAATCAATATCATCATGATCTTCCAGTCTCTTCTCGATCATCTGAGTCAATCTGTACGAATTTCCTTTTCTAGGACTGCCTACGATCGCTAGAACTTTCATGTGTTTACCTTTGAAAGGCAGTAGTAAACAAGTATTATATATTTATGATAAATCGAAAAAGTAATCATTCTTCCCAAGTATATTCAAAATTACAGCATTCATCTCCTTCCATCTGAGTTTTAGTCCTCTTAAGTCTAATGTTTGGATGGAAGACCGAGAGAACTTCGAAATCTGGTTGACATGCCACTTCATAACCTATATCTTGAGAATCGAATTCTTCAAAGATCTCTGCTCTGATACATCTGTTCACATCAAATTTAAAAATCTCTTCTGATTCTTCTTTTATCTCGTAGGAGAGAGTATTTTTGAAGAGATCAGAATCTAATTGTCTTTTGTAAACTTTGATAAAGTCTTTAAGATCGTTAATTTCTTCGTTCTCTAAAGACCTCTTCAAACTTTCTTTAGTCTTTTCACCTGAAAGTTTTGATATTCTTTCTAATGCCTCTTCTCGTCCAACTTCTTCTTCCAGCAGACAGAATACATCTATAGTCATTCCGAATAAAGCCCTGTAAAACTGCTCGTAAGTCATGTCTATTTTATTTTTAAACTTATCCTCATCTTCCCCCATAGATGGATTATATGACTTATTAGAGTTAAATACTTTTGTTTCTCACATGTATTTCCTTGCCTTTCTCAATCCATATGGTACCCATACTGCCGAGTTGATAGCAGCTAAAACCAGAATAGAAACAATGAATATCGCAATATTCTGATATATGGTGTAATCTGTCCTGTACATCCAGAACCAGATCACAAGAAATGCTACCCATCCTATCCCTGAAACAGCAGATACAGTAGCTCTCCAGCTGACTCCTGATCTGCCAGGTATCCAAAGTACAGAATTTAATCCACCTAGAACAAGTAGTGAAAGAATGAACACACCTATATTCTCTAGAAGGGAATAATCAGATGCATGGTAGAACAACCAGTATATTATGAATCCGAACCACATTATACCAAATATTATTGATGTAAAAGATCTGAGTTTTCCCCTGCTATTGAAAGACTTCCATGTAGTTCCATTTATTAGGAATACTACAAAGATCGACAATAATATGATGGCTAAGTTCTGGTAAACTTCATAGTCTGAAGCGTAAAAAAACAGCCATATCACAAGGAATATCAACCAACCAAATCCTGAAATTATAGAAAGTAATGTCCGCCATTTCCATCTAGAACTATTTTTCTTATATGATAGTCTTTCCTCTTCAAAGTCTTCTTCCCAATCTTCATCCCAATCGAAATCCTCCCAATTATCCTCACTCATGTCTCTCACCTAAACAAATAGAATATAGGACTATAAATAGTATTTCTTTTCTAAAATCCCTTTTTATCATTAATAGCTGTTAAGTATATCTTCTAGTTCCTTGACATCAGTGGACAGTTCGCCTATCTTTCTAGCTGTATTTCTAGTTTTGTTATCATCTACTGTAGAATTTTGGAAATCCTGTAAAAATGAATTTTTTAGGTCTTTCACCTCTGATCTTTTTTCATCTAAGATTTCTAGAAGTATGTCTTTATTTTCTTTTGGGTCTATCCATTCGTCGTTGATAAATACTTTATCGTTCCTTTTATCTATCTTCACGGTATTGTTTTCGTACTCAGAACTTAGCAAAGATTCTGCGTCCTCCAAAGCTCCCTTTCTAGTACTCATCGGGAACAGCAATATAATTAAAGATATTTAAATATATCGAAAAAGGCATATAAAGTATGATTATACACAAGAGAAACCTTCAGATTTTTTAATCTGAAACTATATAGGTATGTTAATATTAAGTGACATCCTCCTCTCCCTGAAAGAAGAGGCTTCCGGTAAATTCGACAGAATTCTAAAAGAATTCTATCTTTTTCTAGAATTTACTTAATTCTAGACAAAGCTACTGAGCAAAGCTACTGAGGTTGCATTCCGCTCTTTGACTTCGCAAATGAGTAAACCTCATCCAGAGAGGTCGAGTCATCGCTTCCAGCTCCGGGACTTAACCAGAAATAAAATATTCCTTCTTTCACTCGGCTGGTGAGCCTCGTGATGCCACAAAATCCCCTGCATCTGTGTTAACTGTTTGTGCTTGATGTTTGTCAGTTTCACGACTGCTGATTTCACTGTCTTTTCCACTTTCATCTATGGTTTAAAAACACACCAGATTTATTTATATATTCATGAAAGGGGTGAGTGAAAGTGGATATATTGTTTATTTGTATCCTCTCCCTGAAGAAAGAGGTCTTAAATAGTTAGGTTAAATAAATGGTAAAACCTTTTATAAACTATATTAACTACATAGAGAGAAGTGTGATAATTTGTTTGAGATTTTTGAAAAGACTTGGTTTAAGAATCTGAAAACAATCTTAGTGATAGCCTTGATGATACTCTCTATATTCATATCTGTTGGCTGCATGGAAGATAGTGAGAGCAGAACTCCAAAGGGAACATTGATAGAATTTTTTGAGAAGATAGATACCAAAAACGGAAAAGAGGCTGTAGATCTACTAGCGTCTAAATTTGTGGACAATGAAACCATCGAAAAGAAAAGAGAACAGATGATCAAAGATATATCAAACGGTAATATGACCATCGAAACGTTTGAAATCAAAGATATAGAGATGAAAGAAGATATGAATCAAACAGAAAAAGATAAGATGGGTGAGTTCGTTAGCTACTGTGAGAACCATACTGATAAAGACATCCAGTCCTACTGTAAAATTAAAGTAAATATGACGAGAAGTTTCACTGATGAAAAAGAAAATCATACTTCCGAGAGTGAATTCCCTTTGATCAAAATCGACGATGAATGGTATCTCCCTAACATATTATTTTCATATTACCTTTACGAAAGTTTACCATAAGGAATCTAATAGAAGCGATTGGAAGAAGATGTGAGAATGCATTAAAGATATAAGACTAGAGCGTTATATATTAATCTATGAGACGAAGAGCCTATCCGTACGGGAGATATTTGGTAAGAGACAAAGATATCGGTGTTTTGGGTCATGAATTGAAAAATCATGTTAATCAACTAGGTTTTCATATCTCAAAGTTTGATGAGGAGAACGAGGGTGAAGGGACACTCATCGTAGCGGTCAATAAAACGATAACAGAGATGTTGAGGAAGAAGAAAGCTCCTGGAAAACTGAAGATGATCCTTAGTGCATTTTCTCTCAATGTTCCATCACTAAGAAATTTAGACGAGGAATCACAGAGGGTAGGAATGGAACTTTATCTTTGGCCAGTATCTGAGGGAGTTCTATTAGAAGCATTCGTTCTACCTTATATGGAGTATCTGAACAGACCTGAGATATTTGGTTTGACTGAAACAAAGGATGAAGAGATAACCGAATGGTACCTTTGTGAACATACATGGGAAAATGTGATGCCTGAGATGACGGATAAATTCGATATGGAACAAGTCCACAGGCGAGGATGATTACGATGGAAGAATACCTTATAGTTTTGAACAAAGACGAGGACAGTATATCTATTGTTGATATAAAGGAAAAAGAAGAGATAAAAAGGATCGAATGTGGACACAATCCACACGAGATCGCTGTGACTGAGGATGGTAAAAAATCCTATATCACATGTTCTCTGGGGAACGAGGTAAATGTTTTAGATAATGATAGATTCGAGATAACGAAAAAGATAGAGCATGATGATTTTGATTTTCCACACGGAGTAGGTCTAACTAAAAGTGGAAACAAGCTGTATTTAGCATCAACTTATAGTGAACAGGTATTCATAATAGATACCGAAAGAGACGAGATCATGAAACATTTCCCAACTTATCAGAAATATTCTCACATGATATCGTTTTCTCCAGACGGAAAAACAGTTTATGTTCCTAACATTGGCAGTGATAATATAACCGTTATAGATGTGGAAAAAGAAGAGATCGTCAATCACTTCCCAGTCGGAGAAGGCCCTGAAGGTGTCGCAGTACATCCTGATGGAGAAACGATCTATGTAGCCAATCAGAAAGATGATGATCTGTACATAATAGATACTGAAAACTACGAAAAGTTGTATCAGAGAAGATTGGGAGAGACACCAATAAGGATAGTATTTTCACAAGATGGAAAATACGCATTCATCCCTAACAGGGAATCGGGAGATGTGTCAGTCATCGATACCGATTTCGAAACCAAAGGAGAACCATGGGAAATCAAGAGGATTCCAGTGGGAAATTGGCCTGGAGGAGTCGTATTCAACCATGATGGCAGTAAGGCTTATGTGGCTAATAATAAGACCAACGATATCTCTATCATCGATGTAGAGACTCTGAAAGAGGAAGAAGAAAGGATAGACGTGGGTACACATCCGGATGGGATCGGATATCTAGTCAAGTGACGATCATTCTGCCTTTTTCAGATGAACATCGAACTTAACGCCACCCATATCTGAATCTTGAACTTTGACATCCCCACCATAATTTTCTACTATCTCCTTTACCATGTACATACCTAATCCTGAACCAGCAGTTTTACCTTTCTTGAATCCTTTTTCAAATACTTTTTCTTTATACCTGTTAGGTATACCTTTACCATCATCTTCTATAATGACCATACATTCATCATCTTTTGTATCTACACTGATCCTGATCTTACTGCACCTAGAATGTTTGATCGAATTTTCCAAAATATTGTAGAAGAGTTCTTCTAGTAATACCCCGCCTTTTACCTTGCAGTTACACTTTTTTATGTTTACATCTATATCGTTATCTTTTAATTGTCTTTTTAGTTCAGAAACAACTTTGTTTAAAGCTGTACTCAGATCTATGTCCTTTATCTCTTCTTCCTCTTCGATCTTTCTCAGTTTACTAACTTTATTGATGATCTCTTCTGCTTCTTTGACAGATCTTGACGCTTTAAGGATATAGTCTTCTTGGATATCATCTTCGCAGCTTTCTTCAAGAAGTTCTAGATAACCTTTAGCTAGCTGAGCTTTATTTCTCACATCATGTCTTAGGAGAGAGTGCAAGAAATCTTCTCTTTTTTCTGCCTTCTTCCTTTCGCTGATATCTCTATAAACAGCTAGATGATGTGTTTTTCCTCCATGTTCTATCGGTCTACCCGTTATAGCTACAGGTATCACTGTACCATCACTGGTTTCCCTTACAGTTTCATGATCGAAGTATCCTTTATTTTTGGACCTTTTATTGAGCTCATTTGCTTCCTCTCCCTTATTTTCAGGTACCACAAGATCATCAAGATGTTTTCCAATGATGTCTTCTTCTTTATAATTGAATAGATTTTCGAATTTAGTATTTACTTTTAGCACATTGAAACCATCATCGACCTCTACAAGAGCTTCTGGATTCTCTTCAAAAAATCTTTCATATCTTTCCTTTTCTTTCTCTACCAGTTCCTCTTTTTCTTTCTGTTCTGTAATATCTTCGATCAGTCCGATCCCTGCATATATCTCTCCATCATCGTTTTTCATACCTTTCAGTATTATCCTAACAGGCGTTGACTTATCTGCAGTTATTGATTCATACATACCTTCATAGTATCCTTCTCCATTTTCGAGTGACGATTTTACTTCTCGATGTAATTTTTCATCTTTTAATCTATTCAGCATGTCGAATCCTATCAGGTCTTCTTTAGAAGAACCGATTATCTCGATAAATTTTTGATTACAATCTTTGATCACGCCATTCTTGTTATAATATATCGTACCTAAAGGAGTTTCATAGAACAAGTTCTTGTATTTTTCTTCACTCTTCCTCAGTTTTTCTTCTATCTTTTTTCTCTCTGTGACATCGGTCATTATACCTTCTAGATATTCATCATCATTTATCTTGACCTTTCTGCCCTTCTCCCATACCCATTTTATTTTACCTTCTTTTGTCTTTATCCTGTATTCGAACTTGAATGGTTCGCCTTCACCAACCGCATCCTGGATCCTGTTCCATACATATTCACGATCTTCTGGATGTATGACTTTTTTGAACGGTATAACTTTATCATTGAGTAACTCTTTAGATTCATATCCTGTCAAGTCTTGACACCCATCACTTAGAAACTTCATGGTCCAGTTCCTATTATTTTTACACCTATATGCCATACCAGGCATGTTATCCATCAGGGTTTTCAGTCGTCTTCTGCTCTCTTTCAGTTTTCTTTCGTTTCTTTCTTTTTCAGTAACGTTTTCGATGGTAGCTACCATGCCATCAAATTCACCCTCATCATCAAAGATCGGAGATGCGTTTATCGATAGGTATTTCCATTGACCATCAGGCCATTCGATAGCGTGTTTTATACCGTACACCGGTTCCCCTTTCTCTTTTACCTGGATAAACGGTAATTCCTCTTCAGGAAAAGGATTTCCTTCATAATCGGTTATATTCCATTTTATATCGTGGTAGGTTCTACCCTTTATTTTGCTTTTAGAAAGACCAAGGACGTCTTCTGCTCTATCGTTAGCATAGATTATTTCACCTTCAGAGTTCACCTCGGTAATACATACAGGGCTTGTTTCAGCTATCTGTTCTAGAAAATTTCTTTCTTCCTGCAGTTCTTTCTCCTTCTTCTTTCTTTCAGTAACATCTCTAACAGTACCAAGGATGGCAAAATCTTCGCCATATTCGATAGGTGCTACTCTGAAATCACCATATCTGGTGTCATTATTTTTAGTCAAAATCCTCGCTTCATATTTTGTCCTTACATCTTCACCTTTCTTTCCTTTTCGATCGATCTCCAATACTTTTTCTCTATCATCCGGATGTATCAACTCTGACCAGTTCATTTTATAGAGCTCGGTTTTATCATATCCCGTCAATTCTTCAGCTCTCTCATTTACAAACAGAATATTTTTGCTCCCTATCACAAATATCGCATCATGGCTCTTTTCAGTGATAGCCTGATACTTCTTCTCAGCTTTTCTGATATCAGTAACGTCCATCCCCGAACTCAAGGTAGCTATAACATCGCCTTCATCATCTTTTAAAACTGAATTTTCCCATTTGATGTGCCTTTCTTTTCCATCCTTGGTCAGTATTGGATTTTCATATTTCATACCACTCTCGAAATCTCCACTTATTAACGGTTTATGAGCATTTTTCATCACTTTGTTTTTTGCATCATCTGGAACAAAATTCTCAAACCAATCTTTTCCAATGATATCTTCTTTATCATATCCGAGTATCTCACAACCTTTTTTATTGATTTCTTTTACTTTTCCCCCAGGGTCGATCACCACTATCATAACACCAGCTATGTTTAGATATTTTTGAGCCTTTTTACTCTCCCTCTTAACTTCCTCTTCTCTTTTTTTCCGTTCAGTTATATCATTTGCCATAGACAATATTAAACGTCTTCCATCAGGGAGTTCACCTAAAGGAGAGGTACTGAAGTCCCACTTTCTTTTCTCACCATCCTTTGTTTCTATGGTATAAATCCCTTCATCTACTCTGTGATCTTTATTGAACAATTCTTTTATATCGGATTTTATAGTCTCTTTATTTTTACCATAAGCTTTCTCTATCCATTCATTGATATGGGAGATATCCTCAAGGTCATAACCTGTGACCATAGTCCATTCATTATTAATGGATAGTACTTCACCATCCTCTGCTAGAAGCATGGCTGGATAAGGAGCGTGTTGTATAGCTCTCTTAAACTGTTTTTTCCTAGCCTCTAAACTTTTTCTAGTCCTTCGGTGTTCAACTTCCTGCTGGATTGCCTCAGATAGAACACCGTACTGGCTTTTAGGTGAGCCACCTTTTTGGAGGTACCTATCTGCACCTAGATTTAAAGCCTCCATGGCGACTTCCTCTCTTCCTTTACCAGTGAACATAACAAAAGGGATATCTAGGTCTCGTTCTTCTCTGATCGTTCTTAAAAATTCTAATCCGTCCATTTTTGGCATCTGAAAGTCAGATACGATGATATCAAATGAATCTTCTTTGATTTTGTCTAATGCCTCATCTGGATACTTTACAGTATAAACGTCAAAATCTGTGTTATTTTTTTCTAAAAAGACTTTTGCTTGTTCCAGCAAATCTTGTTCATCGTCTACCAGCAGCACCCTCATGGTATAGAGCCTCGAAAGTAGTAATCAATATCTTGAGATTTATTATTTAATATTATCCTCTAATTATCTAAAAAGTTATGCTTTATTCAGGTAAACATCGAACCTAGCACCGCCCAGCTCAGAGTCGTTTACTTCTATTTTTCCTCCGTAGGTTTCAACAAGCATTTCAACCAGAAACATCCCCAAACCTGAACCCCTTTCTTCATCCGTTGTATAGCCTCTATGGAAGATCTTTTCTTTTTCTTCATCAGGTATCCCTTTACCGTCATCTTCGATGATACACACGAACTGATCGTCGGTCGTTTTACCATTTATAACTATTTTCTTTCCTTCAGAGTGGAAAGCTGCATTTTCGATCAGGTTAGAGAAAGCTTCTTTAAGTAAAGAACCAGCCTCTACTTTACTTTCGATAGATGGAAATTTCATTTCAACTTTCATACCCTTTTCTTCTATGACTCCTTCAGAGGCTGCTACCGCACCATTTATCATCGATATCATATCAACGGATTTGATAACCTCTTTTTTTGCGCTCAAAAGTAATCTTACTTTTTTGATCAGATTCATGATCTCTTCATTACTCGTCAGTGCTTTGATGACAAGATCTTCTATATCTTTCGGTATATCTTTATCCTCTAAAATCTGTAGATATCCTTGAACGATCTGAGCTTTATTTTTTATATCATGTCTAAGTACAGAATTAAGCAATTCTTCTCTTTCTTCAGCTTCTTTTCGCTCATCGATATCGATGACTATCCCTGTTACCTTCTTGTAATCATCCTGCTGTTCTGTTATACTCCCTACGTCTCTGAACCATTTATAATCTCCATTTTTCTTTTTGATCCTATATTCAACTTCATATCTCTCTTTATTACCTTCTAGGTGATCTCTCATAGCCTGCATTGCTTTTTCGTAGTCATTAGGATGGACCAAATCTGTAAAATCAGAATAAACATCGAACCTTTTTGGACTATATCCAAGCATTTCAGCTTTTCTATCATTGAATTTCACTTCGCCTGAGGGTAATTCCATCTCCCACCAAGCGAGATTACCTGAAGCCATCGCATTCTCCAATCTTTCTTTGTAGAGTTCTAATTCGTCCTTTAGGTCATCTTTTTCCATCGACTGAACACCTCTTAAGATGTATATCGAACCTAGCTCCACCCAGTTCAGAATCATTCACTTCTATTTTACCTTCATAGGTGTCTAAAAGCAACTTCACGATAAACATACCTAAACCGGTCCCTCTCTTTTGATCTGTTGTATAACCTTTTTCAAATATAGATTTCTTCTCTTCTTCTGGTATACCCTTTCCGTCATCCTCTATCGTACAGGTGATCTCATCGTTTTTGATCTCACCAGATATCTTTATCCTCTCCCCGTTAGAATGCTGTACTGAATTTTCTATTATATTCGAGAAAACTTCTTTAAGTAAAGGACCTGCTTTGGCTTTGCATTCCATAGATGGACATTGTAGATCTATCTCAAATCCCATATCTTTGGCCAGGGATTCAGTCTCATGAACAGCTTCATGTACTGTGTTGGAGATGTTAACGTCTTTTTTTACTTCTTTTTGTGCTTTTAATAGAAGTCTGATCTTGTTCAATAAATTCATGCTCTCCTTATTACCTTTAAGAGCTTTTTGGAGATAATCTCTACTTTCACCGGTTAATTCCTGTTGGTCCAACAGTTGTAGATAACCCTGCACAACTTGTACTTTATTTTTTACATCGTGTCTTAGAATAGTATGAAGCAGTTCTTCTCTTTCCTGTGTCTTTTTTTCTTCGGTGATATCTATAGATATACCGATTATCCCTCTCACCTCACCATCGACAACGTACGGTATCTTACTAGTACTCAACCATCGTTTTTCTTCTGGAGACCAGGGTTCTACCATATTCAACTTCGGTTCTCTATTTTCTATCACCTCTCTGTCATCTTCAAGGTACTTCTCCGCCTCTTCTTCAGGATACAGGTCAAACAGGTTCTTTCCTTCCATCTCTTCTTTTGTCATGCCGTGGGCTTCAGCCAAGGCTTCATTTACTCTGATCAGGTTGTTCTCTTTATCTTTGTAGTAAACAAGTCCAGGAATATGGTCTAATATGTTCTCCAGTTCCTCAGACAATTCTCTATATCTCTTTTCAGATTCTTTCAATTTTTCCTCTGTTTTTTTACGTTTAGTTATATCTTCATGGACACCAACTGCTCTCAGCGGCTCTCCGTTCTCATCTCTTTCGAACACCTTTCCCACGTCTTTTATCCATATCCATTCTCCTGTTTTCGTTTTCATCCTATGTTCTGATCTGTAGATATCTATTTCTCCTTTCAGGTGTTTTTCTAATTTTCTTTTGACTCTAGACAGATCTTCTGGATGAACTCGTTCTTCCCAAAATTCAAAGTTTTGATCGATCTCATCAAGACTGAAACCGATCATGTTAGCCCATTTTTTATTAAATTTTACTTCATCACTTTTAATGTTCCAATCCCAAACACCGAGTTCCGCTCCTTTAAGTGCTAGTTCTAACCTCTGTTGAGCAACTTTCAACTCTCTTTTTGATCTTTTTTCTTCCGTGATATCTCTAGCTATGACTATTTCTCCCTTGAAACCGTCTTCTTTAAAAGTACCAGCATTTATCTCAGTGAAGATCGATTTACCATCCTTTGAGATGAATTCTAACACATAAGGTGATACGTCAACTCCTTCTTTCCTTTTTTCGAATACCTTCAAGGCTTTCTTTTCTTCCTCACCAGTGATGAAAGGCATTTCAGAAAGTGTTTTTCCTATGATATCTTCCTTAGCATATCCCAGTTTTTCTTCAGCAGCTTCATTTACGTTTTGAAAAACGCCCTCTTTATCTACCAAAAATGCAGGATCCGGTAGTGCTTCAAAGCTTTTTCTAAACCTTCTTTCTGACTTTTTTAATTTTATTTCAGCCTCTTTCCTTTTTGAGATATCTCTAGCTACTGAAAGTACTCTTTTTTCACCTTCATAATTAAAGACATGTGAATGGAGCTCTACAGGTATCTTTTTTCCGTTCTTTGTTATATGTGTCATCTCGAAACGCAGGTCACCTTCCTCTGTTAGTTTCTCCATGATATCTGGTACATCATCTTTTTTCTTACCCGCATCTATGTCGCCTGGAGACATCTCCATGAACTCCTCTCTAGAGAATCCAAGCATTTCACATGCTACATCATTAACTTCTATGAAATTTCCTGGCATACCTTCTTCTGTGAGCTCGTGTAGGTATATAGCATCGTTTGCATTATTGAATATTTCTTTGAATTTTTTTTTCTCTTTTTTTATCTCTTTTTCAGCTTTTTTTCTCTGGGAGATATCCCTTTTCATTGCAATTATTTTTGTTTCATCATTGATCTTTATCTTTTTAAGAGATATTTCAGTGAATAATTTTGAATCATCTTTTGTTTCCATCAACCATTCGAAACTTGGATTTTCACCATTTAGAGTTTTCTGGACATATCTTTTTACTTTTTTAGCGGATAGCTCTCCGTCCTCTTGTACATCTGGAGAGAAATCAGCGGGAGTCTTTCCAATTATTTCACTCTTTTCATAACCCAATATTTCTACAAAGGTACTGTTGCATTCTGTTATAACTCCATCCTCATCTAGAAGAACTATACCGTCTGAAGCGAATTCAAACATAGTTTTATATCTTTTTTCACTTTTCTCCAATACTTCTCTGGTCTCGATCCTCTCTGTGATATCTCGGGAAAATGCAAATTCGTATTCTTCTCCTTCGTGTTCTATGTAATGACTTGTTATATCCACAGGAAAAACATCGCCGTTTTTTGTTTTGTGCTGAGTCCTGAATGTGATGACTTTTTCATCTTTGATCCTTTTCCATTGTTCTTCTCTCATATCTTTACCATGGTTAGGATCGACATCCCAAACATGCATTTTATCAAGTTCTTCAGAAGTATATCCTAATCTATCTTTCACTTTATCATTAGTATATACAAAACTTCCGTCTGGACGGATCCAGTATATACTCGCTGAAGCTTTATCTACTGAATACTGGGTCAGCTCTAACTTACTTTCGATCTGATGTCTTCTAACTTCCTGGTTGATAGCTTCAGCCAAAATACCGTATTGACTCTTAGGGCTACCACCTTTCTGGATATATCTGTCAGCCCCTAAATTAAGGGCTTTGATAGCAACTTCCTCTCGCCCTCTTCCAGTGAAGATGATAAATGGTAGATCTCGATTTTTCTCTTTTCTGATTATTTCTAGTAACTCAAGGCCATCTATCTGTGGCATCTGATAATCAGAAATAATTGCATCGTGATTTTCATTATTGAGTTTTTCAAGAGCTTCCTCAGATGACCTAACGGTACTCACATTGAAATCGTATTCCATCTGTTCTAGGAAGATTTTGGCTTGATCGAGTAAACCCTCCTCGTCATCTACGAAAAGTATATTCATTGTTTCCTCTCGGGCGTATATTGGAAATACTTTTCATCCTTTTATACCTTTTCCACTAATATTAACTAGATTATATGATTAGATATTAATTATCTCTTTTTCAAAAGTTTTGTTGAATCTGTATTAGCTCTTGAAGAAGATATTGATGTACCATGTGATCAAAAAAAGATAGATAGTGCTGATAAATGTCATGAAAGATTGGACCTGAATCTCTTGAGACAGATCTAGGATCATCCAAGTTTTTCAAGAAAAAGCCGCACTATATGATCGGATAAAATAAGACAGGATAATAAAATTTAATAAGCGAGAAGTGTGGAAGAAAACCTTTCTAGACTTTAGAAAAAATAAAATTTATTTGATATCTATTTTAGAAAATTTACCGTTTAATAGTTTTAATCTAGATTTTTTACTTCAAAAGGTATTAATATTTGTCCAACTAATAATATGTAAGGAGTGGTGAAATGAGATATATCAAGTATATAAGTGTATTAGCAGTCCTTTTGATATCGTTTTCCTTAATTATTGCTATTATAGATGTTGGATCATCCTCAGATAGTAAAATCAAATGGGATGAACCTAAAAAGATGGAAGATGGACGTTATTTTTGGACTGATGTAGATGATAATGTTTTATATTTGTATGGAGACGTATTGGCTCAAAGCCTGGATGATGGAAACAGCTGGAATATCAGGTATTCTGACGGTCATTACGAAGTTGAAGATGGAATTATTTACAGGGTGAAGATGAACGGAACCTCGTATTACGGTAAAACTTTACAGTTTTACAAAAGTGAAAATTTGAGGAAAGAATGGTCTGGACCTGTAGATATTTTTGATTTGAAAGGTAATAGTGGCGGAGTGTATGGTATAGTTAAGATAAGTACAGACCTACTTGTTTATTCATATGATGAATATAAAGGGTCGTGGAGCATCAAAGTTTCAAGGAGTACTGATGACGGTAAAACCTGGAGAGATCCAATTATTGTAGCGTCCGATCTTTCTATGGATGATCCATATGCTGGAGGCATTATAGATTTCAAAAATAGATTATATTTGAGTTATTACACGGAAACAGAAGAGGGTAACTCTGAGATAACAGTGATAAGAAGCGATGATAGTGGGAGAAGCTGGAGTAATGAGGTGACAGTTGTGGAAGAAGATTATAGTTTCAACCCTATTTTAAGGACCAATAGAGAATATTTGTACCTGACTTATCTTAAAGAAGAGGGTATATATTTTACCAGAAGCAAAGATGGTAATGATTGGGACGGTACAGAAAAAATCGGTAAAATTCTTGATTTTACTCCACAGAATAGTTACCATTCGATGACAGTTAGCTCAAACATGGTTTTCGTTGGATATGCGGATTATAATAAACTTAAAGGCTACTATGAACTCAAAATAGCCTACAGCAAGGATGAGGGAAAATCCTGGAATGATATAAATCAACCAACTGGTATGGATGAGAACTCATTCAGACCTGTAATTCAGATAAGTGAAAGCAGACTACATCTGGTCTGGATCTATAATCAGGGCGAGGATACATCACCAGATAATTATGTATGGTATTATAGATCAGCGTCTATAGAAGAACTTAGAAAAGAAGGATCAAATGACTCACCGGGTTTATCTATATTGTTCTTTTTCGCAGCTTCGATTCTGATAATATTACTCAGGAAAAGGTGATATGTCAGGATTTCCTTTCAATATCTAGCACTGATTTTTTTATCAATCGATCTTTCGAAAGTTCAAGACGCAGCCTTCTACCATTTCAACATCATGTGTTAGAGTGCCACATATCTCTTCGTCGAAGGTCAAACCTCTTTCTTCTATTTCATCGATGAGAATATCTTTTTCATCATCTCTGAAGTCACCGCTGCTGTACCCCTTCAATGAATGTTTTAGATAAACTGATAATCTTTGCTTAGGTTTAAGGATGTTGTATACTTCTCTGTAAAGAACGTTTCTTTCATCTTTATCAAAGCTCTGCAGTACATCAAAAAGTAGAACATGATCTAGAGAACCGGACTTGAATTTCAGTGTTACGTCACCTGTATTCTTTATAGTCTTAATATAATGGATCAGTCCTCTATCTGAAGCTTTTTTTGCGATCTTTGAAAGTGGTTCTGCTCTTTTGTCAACAGCAAAGACCATACCTTCTGGATATACCACTTCTGCAGCAGGTAGAGTGTAATGGCCATAACCTGCTCCGAAATCTAGTACTAGATCTCCTTTTCTTATCCCCAGGCTTCTTATGAATTCGATTCCCTCGTTTTTTTCCCATTTCTCCATCTTTTCGTTCATAGTTTGGAATTAATTGGTAAGTAAAGTTGATTAATATAGAATTTTTCATTAAAGAGAATATCAATTAAAAAAAGAATGAGGTATTTTTAGTTTAATTCTATGAATCCACTATCGTAAATTGAAGGTGTACATATATCTTCTGCCTTAACTGAGCCATGTTTTGGAATTATCTTGACATCTAGTTCAGTCTGAGGTGTCAGTTTCAGTCCTACAGCAGAAGTATTTATAGTGATCTTCACTATAGTCCCTGGGTTTACTATCGGTGAATTCTGTCTAAAATCATCCTCTGGATCTATCATAACCTCTCCAATATAGTGGTCAGAAGTAGCTTTTCCTTCGCTGTAATTTAAGCTTCCTGACCTGTTGCCATCATCGATTTCTATAACAGTCTGTGTTAAATTTTGAGGTGATGAACAAGCAGGTAATCCAACCTTTATGTTGATCTTTTCAAGTTCATTATCTCCATCTGTATTTATCCCGACTGAGTCCTTTACGAAAAAAGTGCTACCTGTATTTTTCAATGTGTCATCATAGGTTTTTTCTGATTGTTCGCCAACGAGCTGAGAGCTGTTTATCAAAGTATTAGCTACTACTGCAGCTACAAGTATGAACGAGATTATGATGGTCAGGGTTCCTACTCCCATCTCACCTTTTTCGTTATCTTTGGCTTTAACTCTCATCGTGGCATTGCTTACTATTTTTAGATATTCTATTATATCTTCGGAAAGGATTATCTAATTAGATAACAAATAGTTATATCTTTGAATAGAAACTCGTTTATATTCTTTAAATGTATATTGTATATGATGAGTGAGAAGTGGTTGGGAGATAATGAAAGCGTTATAATGGACGCAAAATCCTTTGTATGGGTTCGAAGGCCCTTGAAATTGAGTGGTACCTGGGCTCACATATATCTGACCAATGAAAGGTTATATGTTAAAAACCGGTTATTTAAGATCAAGTTATTGGAATTTCCTTATGGTGAGATCAGGTCCATAGATAAAGACGAAAAATATCTGATCGTTTCTGGTAATTATAAGGGTGAGATGTACAAGCTGAAGATCAAACAGAATAAGATCGATGAGATGTGGGAATCGATGATAAAAAGGAGGGCTGAATTGTATAAATAAGGCCCACAATTATCGATGAATCTATTTTAGTTTTCCATGTTGCGCCATTGTTCAACTGCGAAACTATTATATATTGGAGGACAATGCCATCGATAATGCCCGATGAAAAACTTGCAAGAGCGATCAGATCGAGGAAAAGAAGGAACATCTTACAGATGCTCTGTGATGAGGAAAAGATGTCGGTCCACGAGATAGC
>CAZEXI010000038.1:0-20546 GCA_964516805.1 uncultured Thermoplasmata archaeon | reverse complement strand
AATTTCCTCAAGTTCGGTCAGTGAAGGATTTATATATAAATTTTGCCCGTAGGTTCATTTCTCAATGCTTCTCATAGGCATAACAGAAAGCAGTAAAGAGGAAATAAATATAGAAAAACCAACACCAAAAAGCAAACCTGTAGTTGTCCTTAAAGGATTATTACTCTCATAAGAAGTCACTAATTGTATACCACCATCTAATGCTATAGGAAGTACAAAAAGCGCACCTAATACGATCAAAATAGCTATTTTCTTTCTCTCAGAAATAGAAGTATCTATATGAAGAATTCTTAGAAGAACATTCTTGTAATCATAATCTAGTTCAGCAAATGACATGAACAGAAAACCAAAAGATAAACCGATAAAAATCCCAACATCTCTTGCACAAACCGGCATCTGATTTTCATTTATAGTATAAGACCTATTATGTTTTTGATGACAGTTAAAATCACTAAAAGTATATACAGCTTTGTGATAAACAGATAGTTTATCCCATTTATCAGAATAATCTATCATATTGGCGTTTCCATCTAGACCTTCAACAGTATGAGGTTCTAGAGTTAGAGGTGCGATGAATAAACTCACAGCGTAAATAAAGGATAGAAAAAATAGTATTATTATAGGTTTGTTGATTTTTTTTCTCATTTTATCTCTTCTATCAATTCATTTTTAGAAACTGTTTTTTGATCTCCTGATTTCATGTTCTTCACAGTTACTGTATTATCCTCTACTTCATCTCCACCTATCATAAGAGAATATTTATAGTCAAGTTTATCAGCATAGCTCAGTGCTTTACCGACACTTCTGTCCATAAGATCAATATCTGATATTATACCTTGTTCTCTAAGAGATATTAACACATCATAAGAGTACTCCAAGCTTTCTTCACCAATCGGTATCAAAAAACATTCTGGCTGTGTTTTTTCAGGGAGTTTTTTTTCTCTCTCGAGAGCCAAAATAAGTCTATCAAAACCGATTGCAAATCCTTTTGAAGAAACATCGATGCCAAATATATCTCCTAAGTTGTAATCTCCACCCCCACAGATCTGCTTTTGTGCACCTAATTCTTCAGCATCGATTTCGAAAACTACTCCTCTATAATAATCTAGACCTCTGACTGTACCAAGATCAAACTCATATTCTTCTTCTATCCCATAGTACTTCAGGTAATCAAATACATCTTGTGTATATTCTATCGGTGAGGTATCTTCTATTTTATCTTCTAGTTCCTTTAATGATAATTTAGATAGTTTTTTTAACTCTTCCCTGATACCATATTCTTCTTCTATTCCCTCGTACCCTTCATCCTTGTCTATAACATGATATATATCCTGCATTTTATTCTCTGGTACACCTTTTTCTTTAAGATAAGTTTTCAAGATTTCTAAATTCGATATTTTCAGGTTAAAATTATCCAATCCAGCTCTTTTCAAACATGAATAAGCTAAGGCTATATTTTCAGCATCAGCACGAGGTGTATCTGGTCCTATCAGTTCTGTACCGAAGTGCCAAAACTCTCTGTATCTACCTGATTGAGGTCTTTCATATCTGAAAGCTGGTCCATAATAGTAAAGTTTTAAGGGTTTTGGTCTCTCTCTAAGACTTTCTGCGTACATCCTCATCACAGAAGCGGTAAATTCTGGTCTTAATGATAGATCTCTTCCACCTTTATCCTCAAAATCGTATATCTCTTCAACGATCGAGGGACCAGATCTTTCTAAAAACAGCTCAGTATGCTCAAATGTAGGTGTTAATATTTCGCTGTAGCCAAAACTTTCACAAACTTTGCGCAGTATACCTTCGATCTTTCCTCTTCTGTCCATCTCTTCTGGACCGAGGTCCCTAGTACCACGTGGTCTCTCAATCATAATTTTCAAAATAAGGATATAATATATAAGTCTTGATTCGAAAAGACTTTAAAAGAACAGTTATAGTCTATAACATGAAAGAAGAAGTTCCAAAAAATATAGCTATCAAATTTTTACCACATTTTCCAACAGTATTGATCGGTACAGGTGAAGTAGAGAATGCGAACCTGATAACTGCAGCGATGCTTCACGTTTTTTCAACGGACCCACCATATTTAGGAACTGGTATATCACCCAAAAGACACTCATTCAAACTTTTAGAAGAAAATCCTGAATTTACAGTAAATGTTCCTACCATTGAATTGAAAGAAGAAGTCATGGGCTGTGGAAAAGTATCGGGTAGAGACCATGATAAATACGAGAAATTCGGTCTTACTAAAGAAAAGAGTAAAGAGATATCTACTCCAGGTGTTAAAGAATGTCCATTAACTATAGAATGTAAAGTTGTAAAACAGGTAGAGACTGGAGATCACCATTGGTTCATTGGTGAAGTATTTGATGCGAGAAAAGACGAAGATTTCGATAGAGAGGACACAATAATTTATTGGGGTGGAGAATTCAGAGTGCCCGGAAAAGAGATAGATATGAAGTGATCATTCGACTATCCTTTTCATAGCTTCTTTAAGATCCCCATAATGCTGGGAGAAACAGAATCTAACCAGGTCTTCTCCCCCATCTTCATAGAAGCTAGTACCTGGGACCACTGCAACCTGCTTTTCTTTCACCAGGTAGTCAGCGAATTCTTTATCATTCATATTGTATTCACTGATATCTGCCATCAAGTAGTAAGCTCCATCTGGTAAAGCGGGTTTCATCTTACTTTTCTTCAATTCTTCGTAAACGAGGTCTCTGCCTTTTTTATAGTATTCTACCATGTCTTCATAATATTCCATTGGTAGATCAAGAGCAGATACAGCGCCTTTCTGGAAAGGTGTAGGCGAACATACAGTAGTGTAATCATGAGCCTTTCTTATCGGTTTCATCAGATCTTTTGGAGCTGCTGAATAACCGACTCTCCAACCTGTCATAGAATAGGCTTTTGAGAAACCACCTATCGTTACAGTTCGCTCCCACATATCATCTATTTTAGCTAAAGAAAGATGTTCACCTTCGAATATTATATGTTCGTACATCTCGTCGGTAAAGGCGATAATATCATTATCTACACAGACATCTCTGATAAATTTTAGTTCATCCTTTTCCCAAACCTTCCCGGTAGGGTTGTGAGGTGTATTAAGTATAATCCCCTTTGTCTCGCTACTCACTTTTTCTTTTATCTCTTCTTTATCTATCTCCAAGTCCTTACAGATAGTGGAAAAGACTGGTTTTCCGTTTGCCATTGATACAGCAGGAACGTAATTTTCATAAAATGGTTGAAAAATTAAAACTTCTTCGCCGTTCTCTACCAACCCGAGTATTGAAGACATTATAGATTCACTCGCCCCACAGGTGATAGTCACTTCATACTCAGGATCATATTCTAGACCGTTAAAATCGGATAATTTTTTAGATACTTTATTTCTGAGCTCTTCTAAACCCCAGGTTATAGAATATTGGTTTAGACCATCATCAATAGCATCTTTAGCTGCTTTTTTCACATCATCTGCCAAAGGATATTCAGGATAACCTTGAGACAGATTGATAGCATCATGTTTCTTTGCCTTTCTTGTCATCTCACGGATCACAGATTCGGTCAATCCTTGAACCCTCTTAGCTCCCTTTTCCATCTTATCACTCTTTGACGATATATGTTCCAGCTTCTCCATTTAAAGCCTTTGATAATTTCTCGGGTGAAGTTATCAGTACCTTTTCTCCACCATGCTTTAAAAAGTGTATGGATGCTTTGATTTTTGGACCCATACTTCCCGGTGGAAAATGTCCTTCTTCATAGTATTTTTCTGCCTCTTCTAATGTAATTTTATCAAGTCCTTTTTCATCTTTCTCTCCAAAATTTATATAGACTTGTTCAACCCGAGTCAACATGATGAAAAATTCCTCGTCTATAGATTCTGCAAGAACAGCACTTGCTAAGTCTTTATCTATAACACCTTCAATCCCGGTTAATTTTCCTTCCTTCTCAGTTACAGGTACTCCACCACCTCCAGCGGCTATAACGACATAACCTTCTTCACCACTGAAAACTAAATCGCTTATGATTTCACTTTCGACGATCTTCTTTGGTTCTGGTGATGGCACTACTCTCCTATATTTTCCATTAGAGGTTTTCTTGATCGTCCAACCTTTATCTTCCTTTATACGGCTTGCTTCATCTTCAGTATAATAAGGGCCAACAAATTTACTAGGATTATCAAAAGCAGGGTCATCATCATCTACGATTACCTGGGTTACTACACTTGCTATGCTTCTATCGATGCCTTTTTCTATCAGTTGATTCTTTAAAGTCTGTTGAAACATATAACCTATTTGTCCTTGAGATTCAGCACCACATATATCTAATGGCATGGCGGGAATGCTGTGTGCAGCAATCTCGTTCTGTAACAAAATGTTACCTACTTGAGGTCCATTCCCGTGTGTAAATACAATATCATATCCATCCACAATCATATCTGTTACAATATTACAGGTTTCTTTCATTCTACTAAATTGTTCCTGGGCAGTTCCATGATCTTCCGGTCTAATAAGAGAATTTCCTCCTAAAGCAACTACAGCTGTTTTCATAATAAAACCCCTGTGAGGATGCTAGCATAAAGCATGAGATATATAAATTTTATACGACAATTTTTGATTATTACATTCCGTTATCATTTTGTGATAACGTATATCGATTTTTAATATTGGTTTTACCAAATGAGTATTTGATATAAAATCATTTATTAATAAATTCCCTACTATAGCATGATGCACACGGAAGAGATAGAAGAAAAACTAGAAGTCTTAGCCGATAGTTACGCTAAAAGGATCCTAGTTGGCTGTTATCAAAAACCTAAACAGGTCCAAGAATTAAGTTGGAGATATGATATACCTATAGCAGCGGCTTACAGAAAAGTTCATTCACTCGAAGAAGCCGGTTTTCTAGAAGTTGCAAAGAGAAAAACGAGCAGAAGAGGAAAGAAGGTGAAAATGTACAAGACTGTACTGAAAAAAGCCGTGATCCTCTTTGAAGATGGCGAATTCAAGGTAGAATTTAAGTATCCAGGTCAAAAGAAAGAAAAAGTACAGTTAGAATTTGAATAGGTATATCACGATCAGTTTAATCTGTAGATAACAGCCTTAGAATCATCTCCATAGATTCAGAAAGAATTATATCTAGGTTTTGATTGGTTTAAATTGAGATAAGGTAATATGAAGGACCAATCGGACTCTCATTTAGATGATATAAAGGGTGAAAAAGGGCCTGGAAGTAAAGATATAGATGTTATAAAAAACAAATACAATGAAAAAGAATTCAAAGTGAAGATTAGCACTACTGAATTCACCTGTTTGTGTCCTGGAAAAAGAGATCAACCTGACTTTGCAAAGATCACTGTGACCTATATACCAAAAGATTATTTGATGGAACTGAAGTCATTAAAGTTATATTATGTTTCATATAGAAATATTGAAATATTTCACGAAGAAGCAACGAATAAGATCTTAAATGATCTAGTTGAAGCTGTAAAACCACGTTATATGAAGGTAAGAGGAGATTGGAATATCAGGGGTGGTATTACGACTACTGTCGAAACAGAGTATGTAGATGAGGATTGGGATGGAAATCCTGAAAAAGTAAAAGTTAGATCAAATGAAGGAGATCTCTAGTTTAGAGATTCAATAGTTTTTTCAAGGAAGATAGCTTCTCAAGTGAAAATTTCTTAAAATCTTTAAAGAAGTTTAAAACGTCACTTCTATTCATAAACACGGATAGAAATAATAGCATCAATATCAGTGAAGCAGTAGGCGTGAGAAAGCTTCCTTCTCCAGAATATTCAGGTGCTCTGGAAGCTATCCCAGCGTTTACATCAAAAAATAATCTTGGAATTAAGCCGGTTGTGTTTGTAGTGATCTCAAAAGAGAAATATGGGGCTTTAGAAGAGAAAGGCCATAGAAATGCAAAGCCACCTTGAAGATCGAGTATGAGATGACTTATAAGATAGAACCAGCCTATATATACAAAACTGAGTTTTTCTGGAAATTTTTTTCTTACGATCAATAAGATGATCAGTGGTACAAGTAAGACAAATATGAAGTTGTGGAAAACCACCCTGTGTGCCCACAGTCCAAAAAATCCATCAAAATCAGGAGTTAAGGCTAATGGGAGGAGAGCAAACACTTTTTTTGAGTCTATATTGACTGCTAACAATACTAATGCAGGAATCACTGCATGGAATACAGGGTCCATATGATGAATTACACAATTGTTAAGTATAAATCTTTTTGAAAAAAATAGAAAAAAGAGGAGAGAAAGATATTATGCGTAGTGTTCTAGGAACGAGTTCATGTGTTCTTCGTTCCCAGATTCCTCTTCCTCAACATATTTAAGAGCTTCAAGAACTGGGGGTTTTTCTACCCCTTGCTCCTCCTCCTTCTCTTTCTCTATATTTGAAAGGGTTTTTGATAAGCCTAACGCATCAAGACCAACTTCATCAAAGAATTGGGTTATATTATCCATTTTTATGTGTTTTACGACATTTGACAACATCCTATTAGCCATGCTGAAAGCTTCCTGTGGGGTTTTGTCTCCATAATTTAGGGCTTTGTCGTTCTCGAATATAGTTGTAGCATGGCTGATATTTGACATCTTCTTAACATCTTTCTGTGCTCTTTGGTACCTGTTCTTTTCAACTGAGAATGGCATGATAGCATAAGTTACAACCATCTTACCGTTACGTCTTGCCAGGTCAGCAACTACCTGTGACGCTCCTGATCCTGTGCCACCACCTAGTCCTGCTACTACAACAACAAAATCTGCATCATCTATAGTTTTCAAGATCTGCTCTTCATTCAACTCTGCTGCTCTTTTTCCTAGTCTTGGATCACCTTTAGCACCTTCACCATTGGTGATCTCTTTTCCGATCAGCATCTGTCTGTCTACATTCAGGTCTCCTAGTACTTTTTTATCTGTGTTGATACCTATTGTTTTCACGTTACTCATATTTGAGTCTGTAATGGATTCTACGGTATTGCATCCGCATCCACCAACACCAATTACATATACTTTAGTCTGATACAGTAAGGCATCCAATATTTTTTCTGCAGTCCCATTGATGAATAGTTCTTCTTGATCTGGGACGTCATCTTGGGGTTTTTCGGGGCTATTATCTTCCATTTAAACTATCCTCCGACTTTTTTCTTTTTGGAGCTTACATATCAGGTGTCCTACAATGTTCATTTTGTCATGAACCTCTTTTCTTCAGTTCTTTCTACTTCTTGGATTTTTTCTACTGTATTACTTATATTGTTAATCGTATCGTATTGTTTTTTCAACCTTTCTAAGTCCTTTTGGACAATTCCTTCCCTTACAAGGTCTTGTATGGCGTGTTCCCATCCTTCAAAGTAACCCACGCCGATCAAATAGTGAATACTGTTTTTGATCTGTTTTGGTAATGATATTTTTTTAGGTATCTCAGTTTTTCTTTTAGATACGCTAAATCTATTTATGTAATCCATGGCAGCCTCTCTAAGGAATTCAGAACGGTTACTGAATTCGTGTCTGCTAATGAAGGAGTCGATTATCTCCAAGTCTTCATCAGACACACGTAGTGATATTTTCTTTTCCATATGAGGCACCTTGGTTAGTACTTGCGTACTACTTGTATTCCGAATGTCTTACTTTATTAGTCTTGTTGTAGGACATAACATAATATACAAATCAATATATAAGTATTTCCCAAAGCAGATAATCAATATTGATATAGCTTTGGTAACATATTATACTTATATTATTGTAAGACAGTATAAGCAATTGTAATACATAAATATTTTGTATTTCCGTGAAAAAATAGTAAAGTTTAGCGTAATTATTTATATCCGTTTACTATACCAAGGATGGAGTGATTACATGCTAAAAGTTTATAGATGTTGGATATGTGGAGAGACGTATTTAGGAGAAGAAAAACCTACTGATTGTCCTTACTGTGGTGCTGATCAGCAGTTCTTGAAACCTGCAGAGGAATATGAATATCCTGAAGTTGAATTAACAGAAACTTCCAAGAAGAACTTGCAAGAGGCTTTAGAGCTCGAAGTAGATAATGCAACCTATTACTACTGTGCTTACAACAAAACTGATGATCCGAAATACGAAGGAATGTTCAAGAGATTGGCTAAAGTGGAGTCAGAACACGCAGAAGCAATCTGCATGTACCTAGATATAGAAGAACCTGAAATCGATAGACACATAGAAAAATGTGCAGAAAAATACAAAGAGAACATAGAAGATGCTCATAAAAGGGAAGATAGAGCTATCAAACATTACAAAAAATTCGCAGAAGAGGCTGAAGAACCTAGAGTACAAGAGTTCTTCGAAGCTTTAGTAGAAATAGAATCCGATCATCTAGGTCTACATGAATCAGAGCTTGAAAGGCTCTAAAACCTTTTATCTCTTTTAGTCTATTTCTAGATTTAGTAAGGTCTCTTACCGTTAAAATGCTTTAGAATTAACATATTTTAGTTGGAAAAATATTTATAGTAGTGTACATTATTGTGCAGCGGAGAACAAAGATGAGCGGATTAAAATGCGAAATAAACGGAATCCTCTCTTACGACGTTGATTTTAGAGGTAATTACGTTCATCTTTGTGATGTTCATAATTGAACTGTCCAAATATTTTGATGGATTTGATCTTAACATAATTTTGTACCTACAAGAATCTGTACTGTTTTCGGAGGTTAAAATATGAAGAAAGATATTTTTAGTGAGTCTAAAATATTAGCTGATATAACGAAGAAAATAAGAGATGTTTTAGAATTATGGAATTACAAAGAACTATTTTTACCTAATACAGTGAAGTATGATCAATCTTTGAGGAAGGGTATAAAACTAACATATGATAACCAGTTTTACTTAACAAATCCTGATGTAACTTCACAGATAGTAAAGGAATATAGAAAGGATTCAGACCTTAAAGGATTCTATATTTCAGAGATACAAAATGGATTAAATAGAGATATACAGGCCGGGGTGGAGTATATCGGAAACGATATACTGAAAACAAAAGTCGAGATCTTGAATGTTCTTATAAGTCTCCTAGAAAGATTAAATATCGATGATTTCTACATAGACATCAGCAGTCTTAAAGTTTGGAGAGAACTGATTTCCGGTTTTGAGAGATATGAAGAAGACATCTTTGAAGCATTGAAAAGAAGGAATCTAAGTGTTATTGACAACTTGAATATAAAAGAAGAAAAAAAACAAGACCTATGGGAATTATTGAATCTTAGAGGTAAAAGAAGTGGTTTTACAAAAATAGATGAGCTGATCAAAAAAGTAGATGATGATAGACTTTTTGCTGATCTTGGTACTGTCCGTCCTCTACCATATTATGATGATATCATCTTTGAAGTATATTCTCCAGATATAGGATACCCGATCGGTGCGGGAGGAGAGTATTTTGTTAATGATAAACCTTCGTTTGGTTTTGCATTGAACCTGAACAATATATCTGAGATATACGAGATGCATATAGAAAATGGAAAACAGATTATTCTGAATGACATTAAAGAAGCTTATAAAACTGCTCGTGAAAAAGTTAGTGAAGGTATCAAAGTGGAGGTGAATATCGAATGACAATGAAGATAGCCTTACCTAAAGGAAGGTTGATAGAACCTTCTTTAAATGTATTAAGAAGCGCAGAAATTGATCTAGATATAAAAAAGAATAGAGAACTGATCCACGAAGATGGAGACACTAGACTTATTCTTTCAAAACCTAGAGATGTACCAGTTTATGTTGAACACGGTATCGATATTGGAATATCTGCAACAGATGTTGTTGAAGAAAGAAAGAGCGATGTCTTCGTACCTCTAGAACTGGACTTCGGTGAGTGTAGGCTTAGTGTAGCCGTACCCGAAGAGAAGGACGTTACCATCGATGATTTTGACGGTTGTTCAGTAGCTACTGAGTATCCTAATTTGGTAAATGAATTCTTCAAAAGCAAAGACCTAAATGTAGATGTTATGAGGTTGAACGGTTCGATAGAGGTCGCTCCAAGGATCGGTATAGCAGATGCTATCGTAGATATTGTTGAGACTGGTAATACACTCAGAGCTAACAATTTGAAAGAGATCGAGAAGATAATGGATGTTTCTGCTCTTCTGATAGTTAATAGGATTTCTCAAAAGGTTAAGTTTGACAGGATAAATGAGATAGTTAAGAAGATAAAACAAAATTTGGTGAAAAAATGAATCTAGAAGAATATGTTAGAGAGATACTCGCTGATTTGAAAGAGAAAGGTAAAGAAGCACTTGACAGATATTCTAAGAGATTTGACGGATATGAAGGAAACTATAGTGTTCAAAAGAAAGAGATGAAAACTGTTGGTAAAATCTCTAGTGAAGATAAAGAGGTAATTGAAAGTATAATAAAAAGAGTGAAGAAAGTACACGAAAATCAGATCAGAAATGACGATTTGATGTTAGAGAAGGATTCTATATATGGTCTGATAAAAAGACCTATAGAAAGGATTGGGATATATGTTCCAGGAGGTAAACCTCTACCTTCAACGTTGATCATGGTGGCAGTGCCAGCACTTATTGCTGAAGTAGAAGAATTGGTGGTTTGTACCCCTCCCGATGATGGAAGGGTCAATCCCTACATACTGTGTGCTGCAGAATTACTGGGTATAGATGAGATATACAAGTTAGGGGGTGTTCAAGCAATAGGTGCTATGTCATTTGGGATCGGTATGGAGAAGGTAGATAAGATATTCGGACCTGGAAATAAGTTTGTTAATGAAGCTAAAAGACAAGTATATGGTGAAGTAGGCATAGACTGCTTAGCTGGTCCATCAGAGGTAGCTGTGATAGCGGATGAAAAATCTGATTTTGAGTATGTTCGATATGACCTATTAGCTCAAGCTGAACACGACGAAGATGCTAGAAGTTGGCTTTTGACCACATCTGAGGTATTAAAGAATGAAATAGATCAAGAAGATGTAGGTATAATACTTCTACCAACGTTGGAAAAATGCGTTGAGAAAGCTAACGAACTTGCACCTGAACACCTTGAAATATTGACTGAAAATCCAAGAAATCTACTGCCTATGGTAAAGAATGCGGGTGCTGTTTATTTAGGTGGATACACTCCTGCAGCAGCTGCTGATTACTTCCTTGGAGTCAATCACGTTTTACCGACGGATAAAGCATCTAGATTTGATTCTGTTCTGACAGTAGATGATTTTACTAAAAAAATAAGCATTGCTCAAGCTGGATCTGAAGATTATAAGGATGATTTTCAATTGGGAAAAAGGATGGCGGAAATAGAAGGTATGGAATATCATAGAAGATCTTTGGAGGTGAGATACGATGAAAAGAAAGACTGAAGAAGTCGAAATAGAGGTAAAATTAGATGCAGAAAAGATGAAAATCAATACAGGAGATGAAGTCTTAGATCACATGCTAAAGACGATGTTTTTCTACATGGAGAATGATGTCTATATAGAAGCAGAGTGGGACCTGAGACACCACTTGTGGGAAGACATGGGAATAACTATAGGAAAGGTCATGAAAGATAGAATCGATGGAAAAAACATCAACAGATTCGGTAGTTCGATAATGCCGATGGATGATGCTTTAGTCCTCGTTTCAGTGGATATATCAAGATGTTATCTCAAACTAGGATTGGATTACAAATATGATGAGGAAGGGTTTGAAATTTCATTGGTAAAAGAGCTTTTGAATGGAATTGTTAGGAACCTGTCTGCAACCATACACGTGAAAAAAATGAACGGTGAAGATAAGCACCACATAATCGAAGCTGCTTTCAAAGGTCTTGGTGTTTCGTTTAAATCAGCATTGAGTGTGTCTGAGAGAATAGAAAGTACGAAGGGATCGATATGATAGCTATAATAGACCTCGGTGTTGGCAATCTTTCAAATGTTAGGAAGATAACTAGTGGGGAGATAACTAGAGATAAAGATGTTATAGAAGGAGCGGATAAAATCATAGTTCCTGGAGTCGGTAATTACTGTTCTGTCATGGAAGAACTAGAGCCATTAGAAGACATACTAAGGGATTCGATCAGCGAAGGAAAACCGTTTCTTGGAATATGTCTAGGGATGCAGATATTATTTGAAGATAATGAGGAAAGTGGAACTCAAGGTTTAGGAATATTTGATGGTGAGGTTAAAAGCTTCAGAGAAGAACTGAGACCCCATATCGGCTGGAATACAGTTATTCAAAAAGAGGAAAATGAGTTGATGATAGGTATCGAAGATGAGAGTTATTTCTATTTCGTACACTCTTTTTACGTGGATATAGAAAAAAGTATCGCTGTAACAGAGCACACTGATGGTGAATACAGCAAAGTGTTTCCATCATTGATATGTAAAGATAACATCTATGGCGTACAGTTTCATCCTGAGAAGTCAAGTGATGTAGGTACACAATTGATCAAAAATTTCAAGGAACTGTGATAAAATGGAAATATTTCCTGCAATAGACCTATTTTATGGCAAAGCGGTCAGACTTAAGAAAGGTATGAAAGAAGATATGAAAATATACGGAAATCCGCTCGGATATGCCAAGAAATTTGAGAAGTATGTTGATAAAGTACACGTTGTTGATCTTGAAGGTGCATTCAATGGAAGGCCAGCTAATCTTGATGTAGTTAAAAAGATTATGGATAAAACTGATCTTTCTGTTCAAATAGGTGGAGGATACAGGACCTATAGTGATATTGAAAGAGCATATTCAATGGGAGTAGACAATGTGATCATAAGTACAAAAGCATTCGATGAAGAGTTTCTTGAAGATGTGACTGAAAATTTTGAAGGGATCACTGTAAGTTTAGACGTGAAAGATGGAAAGGCAGCAGTAGACGGGTGGAGAGATTGTCTTGAGAAGGATATTCAAGATATTATCGAATATCTATCAAATTATGTGGACAGGATGATTTTCACACGAGTAATAAAGGATGGACTGTTAGAAGGTATACAACCATTAGATGATTTTTCTTCTGAAACAGAGATGATATATGCTGGAGGTGTCTCAAATAAAGAAGATATAGAGATACTTGAAAGTAAAGGCTACTCTGGATGCATAATAGGAAAGGCACTGTATGAAAATAAGATAGATCTGAAAGAAATTAAAGAGGTGAAAATATGTTAGCTAAAAGGATAATTTCTGCATTAGATATCAAAGATGGAAGAGTGGTTAAAGGAGTAAATTTCAAAAATATCACTGATGCTGGAGATCCATTAGAACTTGCAAAAAAGTATGAAGATGAAGGGATCGATGAGATCGTATTTTTAGATATTGATGCCTCTCACGAGAACCGGAAAATTTTGTTTGACCTAGTTAAAGAAGTATCTAGAGAACTGAATATTCCGTTCACAGTTGGCGGTGGGATAAGTACTGTTGAGGAAATAAAAAAGATCATAAGAGAAGGAGCAGACAAGGTATTCGTAAACACCTCAGCAGTTGAGGATCCTAGTATAATAAGAGAGGGTTCACAGCTTATTGGTTCATCGAATTTCATGATAGCGATTGATGCTAAACGGAAGGAAGATAAATGGAAGATATACACCCACGGAGGGAGAAAGGAGAGGAGACTGACTGCCTCTGAATGGGCTAAAAGAGTAGAGTACCTTGGAGCAGGTGAGATATTACTAACATCAATGGATACTGATGGAACTAAAAACGGATTTGACATCCCCCTGATGAAGGAGATATCTGAAGAGGTAAACATACCTGTGATAGCATCAGGCGGAGCAGGATCATCTGAAGATTTCTATGAAGTGTTTCAAAAAACAGGTGTAAAAGCTGCCCTAGCAGCTTCTATATTTCACTATGATGAATACTCGATAAAAGAGTTAAAATCATATTTGAATAGGAGGGATATAAATGTTAGATATTGAAGAGAATTTAGAAAAGGTCGATTGGAACAAAGATGGATTGGTACCAGTTATAGTACAGGACGATGAAGGTGTTGTGCTGACTCTAGCGTATATGGATGAAGAAGCCTTGAAAATCACACTTAAAACTGGTTCAGCACATTATTACTCAAGAAGTAAAGATCGTATCAGGATGAAAGGTGAAGTAAGTGGTAATTTTCAAAAAGTTAAAGAGCTCAAGATAGATTGCGATGATGATTCAATTCTGATGATTGTGGACCAAAAAGGACAAGCTTGTCATAAGGGATACTACAGCTGCTTCTTTAAATCGTTAAATGATGATGAGGCAGAAGATGAGGAAAAAGTAGGAATAGATTATTCACTCAGCATGTTAAAAGAACTTGAAGAAGTTATTAAACACAGAAAATCCCAACCTAAAGAAGGCTCGTACACAACTACACTTTTTTCTAAAGGTAAAGAAGAGATCGATAAGAAACTAGGTGAAGAATCTGTAGAAGTGATCGTAGCAGAGGAAAGAGATAAGATAATTTATGAATCTGCTGATCTTCTCTATCACTTATTAGTTAAACTAAACTATGAAGAGATAGAACTAAAGGAAGTGATGAAGGAACTAAGGAGGAGAAGAGATTGAAAGTGACTCTAGAAAATAATGACTGGTTAATTTTTGACATAGATGGAGTTCTTATCGATGTTTCAGAAAGCTTCGATCTGGTAGTGAAGAAGACAGTAAATTATTTTACATCTGTTGAAGATCATAAATTAACATTAGATTTAATCAATTCATTGAGAGGGAAAGGTGTCTTTGGGGATGACTTTAAGCTGACTGAAGCATTAGTGATCGGGATAGATCTATATGGTTCAGCGGAAAGAGTTATACAAAATTTCGAAGACGGGAAAAATATTGAGTGGGTAAGAGATGAGTGGAGTAATGATGTAGATCAAAAAGAATTGAAATATATTTTTAATACATTTTACCTTGGGAAAAAATATGGAAAAAAAAATTTTGACACAGAAGGTCTGTGGAAAAAAGAAAAACCCTTGGTAAATAAAGAACTGCTGAAAAGATCAGGTGAAAAATACAGACTAGGTGTTATCACTGGAAGAGATCTAGTGGAACTAAGATTAGCTGAAGATATAATTGGTTACAAATTTATCGAGTATGTAACTAGAGACGAATATATTAAACCAGACCCTAGAGCTTTACAGAAACTTATAGGTGAAGAAATTGATGATGCTTTATATGTTGGTGACAGCCTGACAGATAATATGCTGGTAAAAAACTATAATTCAAAATATGATAGCGATGTTAATTTTTTGAAAGTAGATAAAATGTCAATAGACATTAATGATGTACTGGAATGTCTAGTTAAAGAATAGATGAAATAAAAAAGAATTTTTGTGTCTAGCATTACCTTTTCTTATTATAGATTAAGATAAGAGTTATTGAAACGATAATAACCAGTAAAATAACTGCAATGACAATAAGAGAATCGTTATCATCATCTTCTTCATCTAATAAACTTAACTGTTCAACACCTGTGTTTTTAGTTTCTCCTTCATCTAGATTCACTAATATCTTTTTACTTTTACAATCTGGATGTGATATCTTGATTGTTTGATCCCCAGTTGGTACATCTTCTATAAGATAATACCCTTCTTCATTTGTTTTTGTTTTGATATCTGTACCTATAAGACTCACTTCTGCTTCAGATATAGGTTCCCCATTAACTTCTACGATTCTCCCTTCGATAATTCCAGTCGAATTTTTCGATATCGTTTTAAAAGTCTTGTTCATATCCCCAGAAAGAGCAATACCTTCATTACTTTGGAAATCTCGGTGTTCTAAGTTGACATAATAAGTTTTTGATAGGTTTAGTTCATCATAAGATCCATTGAGCCATCTCCGATTATTAGACCACTGCCATGATAATATTGGTAAGTTTGTTTCAGGAGTTGCTTCTCCAGCCATTTCCTCGCTGAATTCGAAAACAAATTTACCAGAATTTGTAATAAAATTATCTGCATTATCGGTAGGTAAAGTCGATTCGATCACTACATCACACGTTAAATTGAATTCGTTCCAGGCAGTGTCGATAAAGTTATTTGGTCCTGTAGCGAATCTCTGTGTAGAGGCCTCATTAGCTGCCTGATTTGGATGTGAATTACCACTATCTCCACCATATTCTGCTTTTAATCTGTTTGGATGATTTGGATGTGAATTTGAATATGATAACAGATCAAACCAGTCAAAAACTGCTACATTATCAGCATCTGGGTTATCAGATTCATAGTTTGAAAGCCAATCTTCTTTTAACCAGTTGTTGAACACCCGGGAACGTTTTGCTTCTGCATTATTAGTCGCATCTGACGGAGCGTAATGTCTAGGTGGTGCTGTTACCGGTATGAACAGAGTATCTTGATTATCTGCAAATATATCTTCAAGAGGTTGATATTCATATCCATTAGCGTGTGTGTAACTATTCCTAGAACCGTTTGGATGACGATAAACTGCTTTGTAGTTAGTCAAGGTTTTAGTAGAACTAAAGGGGTAACCTGGTTCTGTCCCATTCGAAACAATATTGCTGTTTGGATAACAGCTTTTAAACATGATTATTCGGTTAAAACCATCTGTGTTTTCATGGGTTTTTACACCATCAAGATAATCGTTGAACCAAAATATCCAGTGATTCATATCAGTTTTATCTCCTGGTGTTGGACTAAGTGAATCAGGTCTATCTGTATCCGGAGTTAGTTCACTACCATAATAGATGTCGTTTCGTTCATCTATATAAGCATTAGATAAAAGTGCTGAATGCAATCCATCATCCAACCAGTTTCTACCACATGAATGATGTATAAAAACCAAGTCGTCACTTTTCTGATAAGTATCCAGTTCTTTATCGTTATATAAGAATTCTTTGTCAACTTTAGTATTATCGTATGAGGAGATCACCACTCCTAAACTACTTAATATCAACAACAGGAGGATCATGAAATAGATAGTTTTTTTAAATACCATTTTAACAAGCCAATATCTATGTATATAATATAACTATATTATTGAATTTTTGGTTATTATATGTCTTATTATTTATTGTATAAAAATAAAGTAAAAAGTGTTTATGTTAGAGACAGGATATCTCTGTAACCTTCCATATCCATGTATCCATGACCGCTGACATTGAACAATATTGTTTTTTCCTTACCTGTTTCCTTACACTCTCTTGCTTCATCGATAGCTGCTGTTATACTGTATGCTGATTCTGGAGCTGGAAGGAAACCTTCATTTTGTATGAAAAGCTTTGTTCTATTGAATACGTAATCTTCGTCTTTAGGATATATGATTGTATCCATCATCCCTTTGTTCCTTAGATAACTGATTATAGGTGCTGCTCCGTGATATCGCAGTCCATCTGCCTTTATCGATTTCATCTTGGTTTTGTGGCCTAACGTACACATCTTCATCATCGGAGTCTTTTCTGCGTGATCGCAAAAATCATACTCGTATCTACCTTTTAAATTTGGAGCTGCTTCACTTTGAGCTGCTATGAATTTGATATCCCGGTTTTCTTTTATTCTATCCCTGAAGAATGGTATTGAGATACCACCGAAGTTACTACCTCCACCAAGGCATGATATAATAGTATCAGGATAATCATCAGCCATTTCCAACTGTTTTTTAGTCTCTAGGCCTATTATTGTTTGATGTAGGAGTACATGATTCAATACTGAGCCCAGGCTGTATAAAGTATTTTCATCGCTTTCAGCGTCCTCTAAAGCCTCTGAAATAGCGATGCCTAAAGAACCATCCTCGTTTCCGCCATCAGCTAAAATTTCATTTCCAAATTCTGTATTTCTGCTGGGTGAATCGTAGACATCAGCCCCGTAAAGTTCCATAAAGTTCCTTCTATCTTTTTTCCATGATGATGCTGCTTTTACCCAATATACTGTTAAATCAAGACCAACTAAGCTGCAAGCGTAGGCCAAAGCGGTACCCCATTGTCCTGCACCAGTTTCGGTTGTAAGTCTCTCAGCATCTTGTTTTTTAGCATAATAGGCTTGAGGTATCGCTGTATTTATCTTGTGGCTACCTGTAGGACTGTAAAATTCTGTTTTATAATACAATTTAGCAGGTGTGTTCAGTTTTTCTTCCAATCTCTTAGCTCTATACAGTGGTCTCGGCCTTCCGGATTGTATATACATCTCCTTTACTTTATCTGGTATATCTATGAACCTTTGGTCACTACCTTCCTGTTTCAAGCATTCTTTACTGAAGATCTCAGGAAGCATCTTTACCCTAGAAGGTCCACCATCAGGATCTTTAGGTTTTGGCAGAGGACCAGGTAGGTCTGGTAAGATATTGTACCAGCGTTCAGGTAGTTCTTTAGGTGAGAGGTTATACACGTTACTATTTACAGTCATGACATGTCTCTCCTTATCTCTGATTCTTTTCGTTCGTTTAACACAGCTTTATAGACTCTAGACTCTTTCGATTTATCGTTCCACATTTTTATCACCATATCCTCATTTTCAGAATTCAATGAGTGAGTGTGAGAAGAAAGATTAATAGAATTAAAATTAACAAAAAGATGCAACTTCAGGCCAAACTAAATCCCTTCTTTTCGTTCTCATTATATAATCAAAACACAATGTTGTATTTAATACTTTAGTACACAGATATGTACATTTTTTAGCATAACTAAACCATTATTTAAATTCAAACATTGTTTCTTTCAACCTCTTTATACCTTTTTTTATTTCGTTTAATGAGCAAGCATAAGAAAGTCTGAGAAAACCCTCACCCTGATAACCAAATGTCGTACCTGGAATTAGACACACTCCAGCTTCTCTTAGTAGATAATCTGATAATTCTTTAGATTTCATACCTGTTTTTTTTATATCTGGATACACGTAAAAAGCGCCTCCTGGTGATAAACATTTCATACCTGGCACTTTTTTATTTATACCTTCAACCAAAACATTTCTTCTTTTAGAAAATTTATCAACCATTCTTCTAACTTCTCCTTTTGAGTTAGTAAGTGCCTCTATTCCTCCTTTCTGAACAAAAGAAGTTGTACAGGCTATTGAATCTGAAAGTAAAAGTTTGATTTTGTGTATAATATCCACAGGCGCAACCATATATCCAAGTCTCCAGCCTGTCATAGAATACGTTTTCGAAAATCCGTCTATTAAGATGGTTCTTTCTTTACACTGATCATATACTGCTGGAGAATAGTGTTCAAAGTCATCGTACAATATTTTGCTGTAGATCTCATCTGAAAGAATGTATGCATCTTTTTCTTCTGCAAGTTCATATAGGCATTTCACGTCTTTTTCTTCCAAAACAGATCCAGTTGGATTATGTGGTGAGTTGATCAAAATGAGATCCGTTCTTTTAGTGATATTTTCTGTTAATTGATCTGAAACCATCCTGAATCCGTTCTCTTCTAAAAGTGGTATCTGTTTCTTTCGTGCTCCAGCATAACCAATAATAGAATCGTAAGTATAGTATGATGGATTCTGATAGATTACCTCATCACCCCTCTGTATTGCTGAGATAAGTCCAAAGAAAAGACCCGGTTTTGACCCTGGTAATACAGCTATTTGATTTTTAGTAGGTCGAAAGTCTCTTGTTTCTTCAATTTCATCTTGGATAGCAGCTTTTAAATCAGGGATTCCTGTTGTGGGAACATAGCTTGTAAATCCATCGTCTAAAGATTTTTTTGCAGCATCTTTAATTGAATTAGGAGTATCAAAGTCAGGTTGACCTATCTCGAATCTAACGATATCTTTTCCTTTTTTTTCTAGATTGTTAGCTTTGATAAAAAGATCAAGGGGTGGCTCCCCCTTCAGTTTTGAGAAGTTACATTCTAATCCTTTATTCATCTTTTTGACCTCCTATGGTTCAGGAATTTTTAGGTCATCTGGCCCCTGTTCTGATAGTTCTAGTTCTGGAGATTCTTCCTGTATTATATCATGGATGATCTCAGCATACTTAACCTTCTCTCTAATCAAAAATTCATGGAAACCTGGTTTAGTCCAAGGTTTGTAAATTCCTCCTTCTGCAGCTAATCCTTCACCTGGTTCTATTTTGAAATAACATGGGGAAGCAACTTTTGCTAGTTCAGGTCCTTCGTAGAATCTATTGAAACCGCCCATAGACTCTGCTAAGAGTATGTGAACATCTATTGGGATGTCTATCGCTTGACGTATAGAGGCAAACATTGGTATGCTTATATCACCTAAGGGATTGAATGAACCTGCGCCGATATCTTCAAGAAGTTTACCTCCAGCAGCATTTGCATGGCCAGCATAAACAGAGACTTTGAACGTTATATCTTTAGGAATTACTCCTTTCTTCTTCATCTCATTAGCTAGCCAAAGCATACCTTCATCAGTTACTAAAAAACCTTTAAATCCAAAATCTATGCATCTTTTTATATCCTTAAATGCTTTGACAAGATTATCAGAACCTCTTACTCTCAATCCTGATAAAGCGCCTTCTGGTGTTGCTATCTGTCTTCCAGTGTTCCAACTTGACCTTGGTCCTGGAGTTATTATCACTTCCATATCTGAATCATGTGCAAGCTGTGCAAATTCTTTTAACTCTTCATCTGATAGATAAGTCGCACCCATTACAGTGCTGATGAGCCTGTGTATAGGTACGTCTC
>CAZEXI010000037.1:0-20592 GCA_964516805.1 uncultured Thermoplasmata archaeon | reverse complement strand
CTTTCATCTCTTTAACTTCGTTCATATTAACTACATAATCGTCATGTACGTCGACTTCGAAAAGAGACTCTTCAGTAACTGGAAATTCTTTGGTCACTCTTTTATCTTCTTTCTTCCATTTGTCAAGACCACCGTCTAAAACGTATACATTGTCATGCCCATATTTGGCAAGTGTAAAGGCTACCATCGTCTGTTCTAGACCGTCACCCCAACCTCTGAAATCACCTGTACCTGTGTAGACTACCACAGGTATATCTTTCTTCAGACCAACTCTTCTGAACAGTTTCTGTATAACTTTATCATCAACGTAAACTCCCGGTCTTCCTTTATACGGAGCTCTCAGCAATTTTTGATTGAAATAGACAGCACCAGGCACATGTTCAGTGATATAATCATGTATGTCTGGTTGTGTGTCCATTATCATCAGATCATCGTCTTTTAAGTGATCTTCTAACCAATCTGTACTCACCCACTTTACTTTACCCTCTCCCGAAGGGTAAGGATATTTATTAACCATGTTACCACTCCGTTATACTAACAAAAACCTTAGCATAAGTATTTTTTGTCAGTTATGTCCAGTGATGCGATTAGAACTTCTGGATATCGAGCAAAAATTTAATTAAAAATGAAAACCAATATCTGTTAATAGGTGAAAAATATGTCGAAAGGAATAGTGCTTTTAGAGAATGGGTTCGAAGACTCTGAGTTGATCTATCCCTATTACCGTCTGCAGGAAGCTGGTTACGAGGTAGATCTGGTCTCAGAAGAAGAGGGTGAAGTTTATGAGAGCAAACATGGTTATAAACAGCAGTCGGATAAAGCTGCAGAGGACGTTGATGTGAACGATTATGACGTCCTTGTTATACCCGGTGGGAGAGGTCCAGACATAATGCGGATCAAAGACTCTATCGTTCAATTAGTCAAGGATGCATACGAAAATGATCTGGTGATAGCTTCCGTATGTCATGGTGCTCAGGTACTTATAGAGGCCGATGTGCTAGATGGTAAGAAACTGACATGCTGGTATTCTGTAGCAACAGATGTGAAGAATGCTGGAGGTAACTACGTTGATGAGGAAGTGGTCGTAGATGGAAATCTTGTCACTTCTAGGATGCCACCAGACTTACCAGCTTTCATGAGGGAGACTTTAAAACTTTTGGACTAAAATCCATTTCTTTTTTTCATATATGATCGGTCACGTCTATATCGTCTCCAGATCTTTTTTTGTACTGTTCCTTCGCTGTATTGACTATGACTTCAGCAACTTTTTTTGGATCCCTTCCACTGTAATTGGTCATATTGGTCGCAGTCATGCTTGGATTTACTACGTAGGTCATTATACCTCTAGGAAGTTCATCAGCGAGCGCTTGTGTAAATCCTCTTACACCAAATTTTGTTGCTGAATATACTCCATAACCACCTATTCCGCTTTTACCTAGACCACTTGCTATGTTTATGACGATACCTCTATCGTTTTTACTGATCATCGGTAAAAAAGTCCTGGTAACGTTTATGAGCCCGGTAAGATTCACATCGATTTGTTTTTTTATTTCATCATATGATTGTTTTGCTAGTTTTCCTTTTTCTAGCACACCTGCATTGTTGACAAGAATATCTAGACCGTTGAAATTTTTTTCAATTTTATCCACAGCATTTTCAATTGAGTCTATATCGGTCACATCTAATTTTGTTACCAATGTGTCTGTGAAATTTCTACAGTAATGCGCAGTCTCTTTAGCTCTTTCCTTACCTGAATGGAAAGTGATGACCACTTCACTTCCATTCTCTGCGAATTTCTTCACAGTTTCTCTACCTATTCCAGAACTAGAACCTGTCACCAATACAGTTTTCCCCTCTATGTTCATATTATAAATGATTTCATAGAACTTAAATATATTTTTGCCCGAGGAAAACAAATAATAGGTGTATCCCTTTAGATATATTCACGATGAGGTTGAGAAAAGGTAGGAAGGAAGATATCGATGAATGTATATCTATAGCTGAAGAATTAAACAATTATTTTGAAGAAACCGGATTATCTGTGATGGATAGTGATTTAGGAAAACATGAGTTTATAGTTGCTGAGGATGATGGTAATATAGTAGGTTTCTTAGTTTATGATGAGAAAAATGTTGATGTAGTTGAGATTTCGTGGATGGCTGTAAGATATGAAAAGAGACGGAAGGGAATAGGTTCCAGCCTACTTAAAGAACTGGAAGAATTGATGGAAGACAAAAAAGTGATTATGGTGAAAACTCTTGCTAGAAAAGAGAAATATGAACCTTACGAGCATACCAGAAGATTTTATGAAAATAAAGGATTTTTTCTTCTCGAAACGATCGATCCATATCCTGGGTGGGGTGAAGGAAATCCTGCAGCGGTTTATCTTAAGATCATTTAATTAAATCTGAATTACTTATTAGTGCTTATTTTAAAATATAAAATATGACTAAATATAAATACTTGATATAACTATGTAGTCATTTATCCAAGGAGGGGAAAAGATTGAAGAATTTGTTAGATACTGCTACGAGTGACAAAGATTTTTCTAAATTAGTAGATGCTATCAAGAGATCACACTTAGAAGACACATTAAAGGGAAACAAGGAATACACCGTATTTGCACCGAACGATGACGCATTCGATAAGATGTCGAAAGAAGAATTCCAAGACATACTAAAAAATGAGGAAGAACTGCAGAATACACTGAAGTACCATCTCATACCAGGAAAAATTTGGTCAAAAGATATCAAAGATAAAGAATACAAGACAGTCCAAGGAGAATATATCAATATCAATACTGAAGAAGGAGTTAAAGTAAACGATTCTAATGTGATCAAGACAGACATAGAAACCAGCAACGGAATAATCCACGTAATCGATGAACCACTCGTACCAAAAAGAAAAATGAAATAGTTTAAAATCTGATTTTGGGGGCTTTTATCCCCTTTTATTTTTTGTAGGTAAAACTGCTCCTATCAATGCGAGTACTGGTCCGATGATCAGACCACTCCAAGTAACGAGTGCGATCAGACTTATTATCGCAAATTTGATTCTATCTTTTATTTCGATAGGCTTTTCCATCTTTAGACCTAAAGAAAAGGTAAAAAGCCCGAGAGACAAAGGGATTATCGTAAAGAAGACAGTGACGATCACAGCCATACCTGGATTTGCCTTCAAAGAAGCGATGATCATCTGCAACAACAGCATCCCACCGGTTCCGATGTATAGTAATCCTGCTATAGATGTGAGCCATGCTCCTAGCGTGTTAGGTAACTTTCCATCATTTTGTTCAGCCCATATAAAATAGATGGCACCCAGTAAAGAACTGATGAATATTGGGGAGAAAATAAGCCATATCGGTTGTCCCTCCCATATATGGATATTCACTACATCAATCGGTACCCTTATCCACTCTAAAATTCCATATCTTTCTTCGTAACCTACTGCTAGTCCATATTTTCCTGAACGTGTTGCATCAGATACTACGACATAAAAAGTGCCGGTTCTATTAACTTCTTCATCATATTCTGCAGGATAGTAATAGCTACCAGGTGTGAAAGGTTCGTACTCTCTTTCACCTTTTTCTCCTTCGATTACTTTGTATCCATAGTTCTCAGGTACTTTGATATGATCAGGGATCTCACTAGAATTTCCGAAATTTGGACCCATTATGATTAAATCAGGGACAAAACCATCGTCTTTTGGCAGGAGAATGCTGCATTTTAATCTCTCACCTTCTTCCAGTTCAATTTCGTAATAATGTGCTTTATCACCTTTTTTTAATTCTGAATAGATCACCCATGATTTCGTGGGATCATGTACGTGTTTGGCAGTCTTTAGACTTGTATTTCCTTCGAATGTTTTTGGGACATGGGCTAAAACTGTAGGTAGGACTATTAATGTAATGATCAGCAAAATAACGATCATCTTATAATTGGTTTTTAGCCCCCTCATCATCCTTATAAAGTGGAATGAGTTATTTAAAACAATCCTTCAATAGTTATCTTAATATAGATATTTGATTTTAAACCGAACATCATCATACGTGGTATTATGAATGGATATAAAGAGACTGAACAGTTCTGGAATGATATCTTTGAGAATGAAAAGAGTGAAAAGGATTTATCCGAACCTATATCAGTAGAAAAGATCGAAGAGGGTATCAAATGGTTGTCTAAAGATTCTGATTCTATAATCGATTTTGGGTGTGGAAACGGCTCATTGCTATTGAGGGCAGGTTATAAGAGGAAGGCGAGTTTGGTAGGTATAGATATAAGTGAAAAAGCATTGAATTCAGCAGAAAATATAGCTAGAGATAATAATCTCGAGGATCGTTCTGAATTTATCTGTGGTGGAGTCGAAAAGTTATCACGGTTCGGAGAGGACGAATTCGATGCAGGTATACTTTCCAATGTGGTGGATAACCTTATCCCAGATGATGCTAGAAGTTTGTTATCTGAATTCAATAGGATAATTGAATCCGATGGTAAGCTCCTTCTTAAGATGAATGATCATACCGAACCCGAGCAATTAGAAGAATGGGGTTCAGAGGAGATATCTGAAAGTTTCTATAAGGAAGATACAGGACTGTATTTTTGGAATCTCACAGATAAGGAAGTAGATCAATTGTTGTCAGAGTATTTTACAGTGGATAAAAGGATCGATGTTGAGTTTAAAGAACACGATCAGATCAACAGGATGTACTATCTAAGAAATTAAGGTTTTAAAATAAAGTCACAATTTTTGAGGAAGTTATAAATAGTATAAAGATAAAAAATGGTAATATTCATGTTGGAAGATTTAGTGGATGACTTAAATGAAGGTCTCCAGATACAGGATAAAATAATATACGTTAAAAAAATGGACAAAGGACGGATCAACAATCAAAGATATCTAGAGATTTTCTGTAAAAAAAACAACTCTGAAAAATTACTTTTTTATCTCAGTGTTTATCAGGGAAAACAACCATATTACAAACCCTGGGTTGAGATCTTTGGCATCAATGATGATATATATCTTCAGGACGGGACGATCAACTACTTTGATACTGAATTAGAGGATATCATATTGAATAAGATATCTGATAACCTTGGAGACGGTGGAAGGATATTCGTGGAATACAGCGAGGATAAGGAGACCAGGTTTGGTCTTGTAAGAGATTACCCTGAAGTAGTTACCCGCCTTGGTTTCAAACTCTATAAACGAGGATTTACTTGGTTCAAAGACTGGTACTATCCTGAAGGATTTAACGAGGGTGGAGAAAAGTTGCAGGCTGAAAAGCCTGTTGATAAGAAACATGAAAAAAATCATCATCAACGTATAAAGAAAGAGATAAAGAGGTTTTTAGAGGGTGATTTTGAAGATAATGAAAATTATCAAAAAGCTAAAGATAGAGCAAAAGAAATTTTAGCAAATCTATAAACCACAGTCATTTTTAAGAGAATGGTTAAATACCTAATTTATCCATAATAAATCAAGTGTTATAAATTGAAGAAGCAAAAGCTCATAATAAAATTGATAGACAAATTTTTCCCAAAGAGATTTAGATTGGCCGATCTAACTAACTATCCCCTGATCGGAAGATTGGTAGATAAGCTGCTTTTTGAAGAAGATAACATGATCTATCTCACAAAAGATAGTGTGATAGAGATGGATAAGTCGATAGAGATGCCTGATAATTATGTATTACCCTCTAAGATCGTGGATTATTTCATAGAGGAAGCGGATTTTCACTGGATAATGGATTTTTGTATATGTAGGAAATCGAATCAGTGCAAAGATTATCCGATAGACTTGGGATGTCTGTTCCTGGGAGAAGCGGCCAAAGATATTGATGATGACCTGGGTAGACCTGTCAGCAAAGAAGAAGCTTTGGAGCATGTGGAAAAGTGCAGAGAAGCTGGACTTGTTCATCTGATTGGAAGGAATAAGCTGGATCCAGTTTGGCTGGATATTGGACCAGGTAAGAAGTTGATGACGATATGTAACTGCTGCCCGTGCTGTTGTCTTTGGAAGATGATTCCAAACCTCGATCACGATATAAGTGACAAGATTAAGAGGATGCCCGGTGTCGAAATAGAGGTGACTGATAGCTGTATCGGCTGTGGTGAATGTACTGATGTATGTTTTGTAGATGCTATTGAGATCGATGACGGAAAGGCAGTGATAAGCGAAGATTGCAGAGGATGCGGTAGATGCATCGAAGAGTGTCCAGAGGATGCTTTGATATTAAATTACAAGGAATTGGATTATTACGATAAATCGATCGAAGAGCTAAAAGATGTTGTAGACCTATCATAGGTTTAAATATGAGATGATTTTTAATTATTGCTAGGTGTAATATATGGATCTGATCTCTAAAGAAGTGATCTGGCGATTAGTTGGCGGGTTAATACTCCTGATCATAATCGCTTTATTGTTCATGTATTTCTCATGAGTGTTAATATTGATTCTCTCTTAAAAGAACTAAAAAATGGTTTTTAGGTCATATACGAAGAAAAAGATCACCTTACTAATCTTGCACTTTTGACTTCTCCACCACAAACGGGACATTCGTCCAAAGGTTCTTTGTGCCATCTTCTGCACTTTGTACACCTGTATTTCCATTCGTACTCTTCGTCTATCTCTTCCTGTGCTAGACCTTGATAATCGAGGTCCATATGTTTCGCTAGATTCTGTATCGAATAATCGTCAGTGATTATAGTTCCTTCGACGTAGAGGGCCAGAGCTAGAACCTCCACATCAGTCTCAGAAAGTCTTATAGAATCTCCAGTTTGATTTCCTTCTCTTTGAACCTCTTCTATCAAGTTTCCAGGCGGACTCACAACATCTAGACCAGCAGCCCTCATGTATTGAAGCTTTCTATACCATCTACCCCCTTCTTTGATCTCGTCCAGTACCTTCGGAGGTATGTATAAACTTTCACCTAGAGGTATATCCTTTCCGGATAGTATCGCTGAAGTGTCAAGTACGTATTTCATATGTTATTCCTTCTCTTTTAATTAACTAATATAGTTTTTGGCATTTATGAATTTTCTATGAGCTTTTTCCTCTTATCCTCTATATCTTCTAACCTTCTTTTAATATCCTCTTTCTGATCCTCTAATTTTTGAGTGATCCTTATCACTTCATCTTTTAGCTTCCTAGATTTAGAAGCGGCCTTTCCTATCTTGGATTGAACGAACCAGTCCACTATGAGCCCGTCGAAGATATAATCTGCAGTTCTGCTAAAGGAATCCAGATCCAATCCCATATCGAAGTTCATGTCCACGTCAGAGAGCTCGATCTGAAATTTTTGGAGTCTATCTTGGACCTCCTCTGAATGCACCTTTGCCTTGTCCAATTTAGAATGCTTTTGTGCAGTGGATATTATTCCTCCACCCAGCATATCTAAGGTCCCCCAATTCTCAGCACTCCTTATATAACTAAGCATGACCTCAATAGATGATACCAGTTCGCTGGCAGCCTGATCCGCTTCGTTGATCTCTTTTAGATCTTCCTTCAAGTTATCTCTCCTCTCTGTCAGTTTTATGATGTTTTCTGCGTTCTTGTGATCCGATTCGACGAGCTTATTTTTCTTATCTTTAAGTAGTTCTCTGTATCTATCTTCTAATTCATCTTCATCAGAGACAATCCTTTGCAATCTTTCTTTTTCCTCTTCTAGAGACGAAACTGTATTTTCATAAGAATCGTATTTCAGCTTTGCTTCAAGGTATTCCTGTTTTTCTTTTTCGAGTTTATCGCTTTTGTCACCTAGAACAGAATGGATAAAAGAAGAAATAGTCAATGATTTTAATCTTTCAACATCTTCAGATTCATCTTTTAACCTTTGTTCCAATTCATCTAATCTCTCTTGTTTTTGTGGCAATATATCATTTATGTCTTCAAGTTCCCTTCTACTCTTTTCGCACTTTCTCAATTCCTTTTTTACTTCTCTGATCTTCTCGTCCAACCTGTATTTCATCCTGTCACCCTGAGTGTATCATATAATAAAACCTTGAATATTTATTACCTTGGATGGAAAGTTTCCAATAGTATTAATTAGAACAAATTCAATACCTAATCATGGCGGTTTACGAGTTCGAGGGTCGGGTTCCCGATATTGCAGATAGTTCATACGTTCACGAGACTGCAACAGTGATAGGTGATGTTGAGATTGGTGAGGAATGTTTTATCGCTCCTGGAGCTAGGATAAAAGGAGATTATGGGACGATAAAGATAGGTGACAGGAGCAACGTGCAGGAGAATTGCGTTATACATGCTAGGCCGGGTGAAGAGACCGTGATCGGTGAATGGGTATCTGTAGGGCATGCCGCGATAATACATGGAGCAACAGTGGGAGATTATGCTGTGATCGGCATGGGTTCAGTAGTGAGTGATGATGCAGAAATAGGACGATGGGGAGTAGTCGGTGAAGGTGCGGTCGTTAGAAATGGTCAGGAAGTACCAGAAGATTCCGTAGCAGTCGGTATACCTGCTAAGATTATAAAAAAGATAGGCGAGGAGTACAAAGAGAAATGGACAGAGATGAAAGAGAACTATTCCTCGTTCTCCCATAGATACAAGGATAATCTCAAAAGGATAGATTGATCACAGTTCCTCAACCAGAGCAGGCTTATCTTCCAGGTATCCTCTGTAAGTCAATAACGTTCCTTCAGATTCCTCTCCAGCATCCCAGATTTTTTGTGTCTTTTCTCTAAAATTCTTCTCTCTGGTTAGATGATGGTCATACAGTATAGTTTCAGTGTCCGTTTCTTCGATGATACGGATTGCGTTTTCGATCGAACGATTGAAGTTAAAATTATTTAGCATAAAACCTAGAAGGTATGTGGCTGGTCCATCCATGATCAAAAAATCAGGATCCTCTTCGATGATCCAGTGAGCGTAATCTTCGATAGTTGGACCTTGTATATCTGAAGTATATAGGAATTTTTCATCCTCTTTTTCCACTACCACTGCGATGATCCAACCAGTTTTTGAATACTCGATACCATGGAATAGAGGCTCAGTGAATCTGACAGTTGTGTCTCCATCTGTGAAACATTTACCATCAGCAAAATAGATATCATTTTCAGAGGGTTCTTTCAAATGCTTTTTATCGTTCCACATCTCAGTCCTTTTTTTGAACTTTTTTCTCCATTTTTTGTGGAGTTCTTCTCTCCTATCCGCATAATCACCCTCATCTATCTCCTGTAACATGGGTAGGTCGTCTAGCGGATCTTCATATTCTCTGTTCTCCGATTCAAACTCGTACTCATCAAGAGATGTGACTTCCTGTCTCTCCTGTTTATAATTTATGAGCGATCTGAGAAATTTTCTGCTCCTCTTCCACTGAGAGTAATTAATCCATTCGTTAGGACTTTTTATCCAGACTTTTTTATCTCCAAATATTTTCGAGAAGTCTAAGTGCTCATCCTTGGGTAAGAAATGATGGTCGTAATGGTAATGCGTAACGATCATATGATCTGCACCCTCGGCTTCTTCTGTTATCTTATCCTTCGCATCGACCAGAATCTGATATTTTCTTTCAGCATCCATAGGATAACTTTTCTGCATCACAGCAGCAGATGGATCTATCATGATAGTCGTATCCTCGGTGCTCACCTTCACACATAGGCTTTTTGCACCCATGCTGTCTGACCAAATGGGTTCGACCTTTATCTTCTCCATTTTGAATCAATCTCCCTCGAACTGAACAAATTTAATTATTTTTTCCAGTTCTTTCTCATTATCGATGATATGTTTCAAGTCGCTTTTAGTTTTCGGTTGTTTTCGGAAAATAGTTGCTGCTCTTTTTTTACCTATGCCTGGGATCGCTTTTAACTGTTTGAAAGAAACATCGTTTAGGATGAAGGGATGATGTATTCCAGTCACACTCCTGTAACCATAATCTGTCACAACGATATCGTAGTATCTTCCCAGCTCTAACGGGTATTCAACGCCGACTAGCAGTGGATAACTTCCAACCTGTCTTCCAAAGGTTTTCTTTCCCTCTCTTTTTTCCATATAAACGTCCTTAAGGACTGTCCCCTGAGGTAAGATCCTTTCAAGCATCGGTCTGTCGATACCTTTCCTGACTTTTTCTTTGAACTCTTTGAATTCACTCTTATATTTTACGTCAAAATCATCGTCCTGAGAAATTATCTGTCTTATATTTATCCGTCTGAGCTGAAGGCCTTCATCGAGCAGACCTTTCAAAAATTCATAATTTTTTTCATAAGATTCAGGACTTTCACCCTTCAGCCCTGCTAGAAAATTAAGACCGGGAAGCAGCTTTGGCATTCCACAATCTCCCTTTTCTGCTCCTGCTTGATTTATCATCCTCACCGCTTTCTTGACTTCTTCAGTGTTTGAGTTTAGATTATTTGCTTTTATAACTTTTTCATCAACGGATTCTATACCCAAGGACAGAACATTTCCGCTGGTTGTGTATTCTGTTAGATATCTCAGTATTTCATCTGATTCTTCCGGATGGTTTGCGATGACGGCTGGATTCGCGTTATCGACGTGAAGTACTTTGATGTCATCACATCCGTCCCATATGCCTTTGAACAATTTTTTTATTTCTTTAGGTACTGGTTTTGGGATCTCTCTTTCACCGATACCTTCAGCTTTGTAGCTGAATGTACAGGATTGACCTCCTAGTCTGAAGTGTCTTATGCCAAGATCATAAAGTGCTTTTATCTCTTTGATTATATCTTCCTGCTCTCTAAATTCCGGTTTTCCGTACAATGGTTCAGAACAGAATGAACAACCGCCAGTGATATATCTCGGACATCCTCTGTAGGCACCTATTTCTGCCAATAATGGATCTGGAAACATCGGGTGTCTTTTCACCACTTCAGACCCTTTTACCAACCACCTGTTCCTTTCATCGAGGGTTGTCCATCTATCTTCCTCTTTTCCGTTCAGATACTCATAAAAATAGGCTGAGAGATCTTTTTTAGAATAGTAATTATACCCTTTGATATCGGAGAATCTAGCCAAAGGTCCACCCAAGAAGGTTTCAACCACAGCTTTTTCAGCAATATCTTCGGCTTCCTTTTCAGTCAATGGTTTACCGCTCAGGTACTTTCCTGGTACTGTCACACCACCATGAACGATGATCTTATCAGCGACCGGCAATCCGTAGTTTCTGTATTCATCTGCTGTGATGTACTCCCAATCTAAACCATATTCCTCCAGTACACCGCAGAGCAATCTGGGTTCTGGAGATATATAGGGTGGTACACCTAAAAGACTGGGCTCGTCAACATAACCGTCTATGATGAGAACGTTAGTTCTTTCCCGGATATCGTTCTTACAGAGCTCCAAACTATCATTCATCTTCAAACAACCTTTCCTTCGCTTTCTTTATCGTACCACTCGTTGTTATCGTTTTTACTTTTCCATCATCTATCTTGATAGAGTTCAAGATTTCTACAGCCTTTTTCTTTTTGTCGTGATTGCATCTAACTATACCTTTATCTCCAGTGAAAACAGTCAACCATGGTGAGATCTCCTGATACTCATCGTAACTGAAATTATCTCTTATCTTGTTTATCATATCCTTCCGATCAGTGGTTGATCCTTCTATCACGAATGCTATGTACCGTTGTTTCTTTTTCATCAAACTCGTCAAGTTTTCAGACGTTTAAAACGTTTTTTACTACTCAGCCTTTAAGTTCCTCTTCAAGTTTCTTTAGATCTTTGAAGGCCTGTTCTCTATATGGTTCATCGAGTTCATGTGAACTGTACCTAGCCTCTTCGAACAGATTTGTTATATCTGAGATAGTTTCATCTGAAACATCGAAATTTGTCATGGCATAGTTCATGAATTCTCTAGAAGTCATAGATGGATCAAATTCTATCCCTTCTTTTTCAAAGATATTCATCATGTTTTTGTAGGCCTTTATGATAGCATTTCTAACACCTTTATCCGCCTTCAGTTCATTCCTTATATTTTCAAATTCAGATGAGATATCATCTTTACTTCGACTTTTTTTCTCTTCTTCATCGATCTCGAAAAATTCGTCAACATCGATTTCTTTTTTACTATTCCGTCTCAGCTCGGTTATGATCAAAAGGGATATGCTGATAAGGATTATAGGCAAGATAATGTTTCCATATGATCTAGTCTTATCAAAAATATCCTTTCCGGTCGGGATATCAAAATCTCTATAAATAGAATCTTCCGCCTCTGCGGTACTATTATCATCATCTAGCCTGATAGCAAATATAGTTGTAGAGACCAGAACAACCAAAATTACTACAGAGATCTGGGTCAATAAGGCCATATCGGATTCAAATAATATGCCGATGATCGTGACGGAGAGCATTATGATCAGGATGATGATAAAGATCGTCAGTAAGATCCTGAATAGGTTTGAATCATCTTCACCACTTATCCTCTCGCCAATATCCTCGGTTGAAATTACAGGTGAATCCAATTCAGAGGTCGATTTGACCATCACATAAAGAAAGTTACCGATAAACCAAGAAGCTAAGAGAACAAGCAAGATGGCTAAAACAAACAGTTTATTTTTATCCGTACAGTCCACCTATAGTAAATTTACGTCGAATGCATATAAAATCGTTTTCCTGATAATTTCCATTAATGTTATATGAAAGAACTTACTCGTAGGTTTTGATGGAGTTCTACTATCCAGGAAAGAAGTTCCCCAGTTTATCGGTGACGGGTCATCACTGCTCTTTGAACTGTCCACATTGTGAGGGCAAGTATCTTAATAATATGATACCAGTAAAAACTCCTGATAAACTGCTGGATAAAGCGTTAAAATTATCTAAAGAGGGCGGAAATGGTTTCCTTTTGAGTGGAGGTACCGATCAAAATGGTAAAGTTCCGATAGGTGATTATTACCCTGTATTAAAGGAAATCAAAAAGAGAACTGATCTTACAGTCAATGTTCATACTGGAATCCCCTCTAAGGAAGACATAGGACAGATAAAGGAATCAAATATCGATGTTGTGTCTTATGATATGATAGGCAGCGATGAAACCATCGATAAGATATATGGATTGGGTTTAGAAATTAAAAATTATCAGAAAGGTTATAACCGTTTATTTGAAGCAGGAATAGATGTAGTACCACATGTTACTGTTGGTCTGGATGAGGGTGATATTGTAGGAGAATATAATGCCATCGACACAGTTTCTAGATCGGATAAGATCATCCTTAACTCACTCATACCTTCTGATTTCGGTCATACGGTAGCGAAAGAAGATTTTCTTTCCGTGGTAGATTATGCTGTGGAAAATACAGATGCAGAGGTTATAGTAGGATGCATGAGAGAAAGAGGTAGATCAGAACTAGAGATAGAATCCATAAAACATGGAGTTGAAGGGATCGTTATACCTTCTAAGAGAACCAAAAGTTGGGCCCAAAAAAGATACGATGTCGAGAAATATAGAACCTGCTGTGCGGTTCAGTGATATATGGACTCCTTTGTCTGTTCTTTCTTAACCGTATTTAGAAGAAATATCCATCCTACAAATATGATACCCAATGTGAACGATATTATCGAGAAATAGTAGATCTTTTCTTTTGGTAGTACCCTTTCTATATTATATCTGACTGTTAAATTTTTGCTAGAGTTCATATAAAGTACATTTTCCTCAAAATCTCTATCATCAAATTGATAATGGAATCTTTCATCGGTTGATGTAAATCTAGGGTCTTCACTTTCACTGTTTATGTATAGATTTTCTTCCCCATCTTCGTAATTAGATCTTTCATACAGACGGACATCGACTGTAGCATTTAAGTTTTGATTACCCCAAGGTACGATTTCAACACTGATATTTTTAGTGACCATAAAATTTAATTGGTCTTTACTGGTGAAGTTGATCGTTTTTGGTTGGCCTTTTATTAGTTCTGTCTCCTTTTCTATTGAGGTAAAATTGGATAATTCACTGGTGAAAAAGGGTACGAAAAGAAAAGCGAAGATCAATAGAAATATTATTGAAAACTGGTAAGCCTTTCTGATCGATTTTTTAGCAGTCAGAACGTTAGAGCTTTTACTGTCTCTGTATTTGATCTCGAGGATCTTGAAAACCAATAGTTCTATAGAGAGAAGGATAGCCCAAAGACCTAGGATTATCAGTGCGGTATACATTGGAATATATAAGGGCTCAAGAGAGAATCCTTTGAGATATATCGACATAAAGAATAGGAAGATAACTATTACTATCTGCGGTAATAGAACGAATTTTTCGATCTTTTTTAATCGTTTAACACTGTGAGTACGTTCTAGCTTATCTTGAAGTTTTTCCAATCTTTTTACTCTTGTTATCTGGGTAGGTTTTTCCGTATCTTTCTCTAATTCTTTCAATCTATTTTCGAGAGAAGAATCATTGTTACTTTTATTTTTTTTATCTTTACTCATAAAGTAACATGAATAATGTTATTTTCCTTTATAGGAGTTTCGCCTTAAACTTGGATACCAAGAAAGATGCAGCATATTCAGGTACGTTCATCTCTTCTTCTATCTGGAATATTTTAGGTCCGATCTCGATCTCATCTAACCTTGGTATTTTATCGAACCTAATCGTGTATTCTTTCTCACCTAGAAAATCGATCAATCCATCTTTAAGTGGATTGAAATCATCGATCTCATCTAAATTGATCGGACTGACTGTCAGGAAAGATCCACCGTGTATCGAGCGAGGTAATCGGATCAACCTTTTGGTATCGCCAGTAACTGGCTCGTCTGTACTTCCGATTATCTCAGAACCTATCTCCTGTATATTTTCCTCTTCCAGGATTCCTTTTATTATCTTTTCGAAAGAGGAAACATTTACCATCCTTTGACTCTCAGAAAAGACATCCATCACACCGTCTTCTATTATCTTCTTCCATTTTCCTTCTTCGAAGAGGTTGTTGTATAGACCTTCAGCTGTTTTTTTACCTATACGATGTTTTTCCTCCATCTCTTCCTTAACATCTTCTTTATCCATCTCACTCCATCTTTCTAAAAGCTGTATAGTCAGTTTTCTGGTTCTCTTCATCCATCCACCAGAAGATTCGTCAGGGAGTGAAGGTACTTTTGCGGTCTGTATGTGTTCTTTGAACGAGCCTAGTTTTATTGTTTCGTATGGTAGGATGGTATCTATGTCTAGTCCTACTCCTGTTATATAATCAACTATCTCTCTTCTCGATTCGCTGGACATGTTCAATATTTTACTGTTTCTTATATGTATGTGATAACCTCTGTGCCCAGAGAAATATAAATCTAGGTCTTCTTTCTTGAATCCAAAATCATCTAGTAGGAAGTCATCGATCAGTAGTTTTGCTTTCTTTTTTACTTCTTTCAACTGTTCTGGATATGTTAATAGGTTTCCGCCAGGAAGATGATCCGCGTCGAGGTCGAAGATAAGGTCTGCCCCTAACCATTCTTTTTCAGCCATAGGTGCTTCTGGATTAGAATAGTATGCCGTTGAATAGTATGCGTGGAGAGGTGATTTGTCTTTAAGAAATCTTCTTGCTTTAGATTTCTTGTCGAAAGCTACTGGACGGTGCATACCCTGACCCCCCATGTAGATAAAAGCGAACTCTCTCTTTGTGAATCTATAGGGCATATTGATCTTTCTAGTGGAATAGTAATCTCTTAAGATCCTGGAGAGAAATCTTCTTGTTTTTGTTTCTGGGTTCACAGTTAAGGATTGCATCATATAATAAAATGTTTTTTGGAAGTTTTCAACAAAACGTTTATTAATGAGTTAGACAGAAATAACGAGTGATATGGGATATGTAGCAAAGACTTCAGGATTATTCGCGTTCATGGTGATCCTGTTCATAGGAATTGGGTACCTGATAGGTGGATTCGTTTTAGGCAGTCCGATAATAGGAACGCTTTTATTTTTAGGTATAGCAGCAGCCCTGAATCTGGTCACCTATTTTTACAGTGACAAGATTATTTTGAAGGCACATAGAGCGGAGATTATAGAGGAAAGTGATAATCCCCAACTCTACAATATCGTGAAAGAAGTAGCCTATGAAGCCGACATAAAGATGCCGAAGGTTGCTATCGTACCAACGGATACTCCCAACGCCTTCGCCACTGGTAGAAATGAAGACAACGCTGTTGTTGCAGCTACCAGGGGGATATTAAGAACGTTAGATGAAGAGGAACTTAAAGGTGTGATATCACACGAAGTAGCCCATATAAAAGACAGGGATATGTTGGTGATGAGTATCGCAGCCACTTTGGCTGGAGCGATAACGATAATGGCAAGGATCGTATGGTTCCAGATGATTTTTGGCAGAAATAGAAGGATCCATCCAGTGTTGTTGTTGGCCATGATATTCGCTCCCATCGGGGCGTTGTTGATCAGGTTAGCGATATCTCGAAAAAGAGAATACATGGCTGACGAGGAAGGAGCCAAGATATCTAAGAATCCCAACGCTTTAGCCAGTGCTTTAGAGAAATTACATATGGAGAACGAGAGGAATCCCATAAAAAGCAACAGTACAACGACCGCATCTCTGTTCATAGTCAATCCATTTAAAAGTAGTGCATTTGTCAAGTTATTCTCCACTCATCCTCCCGTTGAGGAAAGGGTCAAGAGATTGAGAGAGATGGCTACGGATTTCAGCTACCTATAGAATCATCACTAACCTATAAGTATTATATCTTATTTTAATATCTGTGAAAGCTAATTATTCAGCACCAGGAAAAGTCATTTTATTCGGTGAACATGCAGTCGTGTATGGGGAGCCAGCTATAGCTGTTGCTGTAGATAAGAGAACCACCTGTAAAGTTGTCCAGGCAGAGGAAGAAACCACTGTGAATGGGTATCCAATCGATAGAGAATACCACAGCTATATTTTGGAAGCCTTAGATTATGTAGAAATAGATTCACCTTTGAAGATAGTCACTGAGAGCGATGTACCTAGTGGTGCTGGTATGGGTTCTTCGGCAGCTGTCACTGTTGCAACACTGGCTTCTTTACATGATATAGAGGGAAAAGTGGATGAAGAGACTATAGCTAGAGAAGCTTTTAAAGTAGAGTGGGCCGTTCAAGGCAGTGCAAGTCCCATAGATACTTCTACATCCACGCATGGAAATGCTGTGATGCTGTCTAAAGAGATGGGAGAAGATTTCCTGTGGAACATTTCAAAAGAGGGAAATGAATGGAACATTCATCATAGCGATATACCTGACATGCAGATGGTGATCGGCGATACAGGGATACATGCTAAGACAGGTCCATTGGTAGATAAGGTCAGAAGATTTTACATGAATAACAATTTTGCAAAAGAGATAGTCGAAGAGATAGGGAACATAGTGATGGAAGGTTCAAAGGCATTGTCTGATGGAGATCTGGAAAAGGTTGGTGAATTGATGGATCGGGATCACGAATTGCTAACGATTCTTGGAGTGAGTCATCCCAAATTGGAGCGATTGGTGAGGGGTGCTAGAAAATATTCATACGGGGCTAAATTGACTGGAGCAGGCGGTGGTGGCTCTATGGTAGCAGTCACAGATGATCCGGAAAAGGTTGCCAACATAATCAAAAGACGAGGTGGTACACCATATATAATCGATACTACAGACAAAGGATTTAGTGAGAATTAAATATGTTATTTTCTTCTAAATATAGAAAGCTTTTTGGGAAAGATAGTTAACTTTTCCAATCTGTATTTACTATAATTTAATGCAATTTTTGATAATGGTATATAAGTTTTAAAAATAACTTTTCGAGAAAAGTAAAGCAATAGCTAAAAATAAAAAAATCAGAGCTCATAGAAATCAATGTCTTTACTAATTTGATTTTTAAATTCTATTAAAATCACCTTGATCTCAAAAAACTTTAACAAAAAAATAAATAAATAGTATTAATTACTTTCCTACGCGAAGGTGAGGAAGTAATATGGGTTTGAAAATAAGTGAGAAAAATAAACCGAGACTTACCTTTATAATGATACTACTGGTGTTTGTCAGTATTACAGCGTACTCTTTGGGTGCTGAATCTAAGACGGAAATTACTGTGGATGAAGGATATGATGAGATAGTGATTCCGGAGGAAGAGCAACCGGATGAAAACGATGTAGAAAACGTCACTGGAACAAATCTCCAAAACAAGTCGACAGTAACCACTAATGTGAACAATGAGAGTTCTCTAGAGTTTGAAGTGGAACCGAGGTCGATTACAAAATCTCTAGATCTTATGCAAGTCCGGATCAAACTATCGGCTGAAGGATACTTTGTAGACGAGTTAGACGTTAGTACTTTTAAGTTCAGAGCATCAGAAAAAGAAGAGAGTGAAAGTCCATTCAATAGTGTCGAGTTTCAAACACGCTATAGTCAAATTGACGATGGAGAACGATGGCCCCCTCATGAACAGCAGATTGGAAAGGCGATGGTAGGTCCCGAATATTTCGCACATGAGGGCTATGATTTAGATTCAAACAAGTTTTCAGTAGAAACGATGCTGTACTGGGAGATAGATCCAGAAAATATCGGAGAAGAATTTACGCTTCAGTTAGAAGCAATATTAGGCGGACTTTCGGAGGATGTCACGGCTACGATAGACATTAACATGGAGGGTGTGATGTACGATGAATCTTAAAAGAAAGGAAGTATATGTTACAATATTAGTTATTTTATTAGTCTTCTCTAGTATCATCATATATTCTCTAAATAATGAGAATGAAAATAAGATGAAGATAACTGTTGATGAAGGATATGATGAGATAGTGATTCCAGAGGAAGAGCAACCGGATGAAAACGATGTAGAAAACGTCACTGGAACAAATCTCCAAAACAAGTCGACAGTAACCACTAATGTGAACAATGAGAGTTCTCTAGAGTTTGAAGTGGAACCGAGGTCGATTACAAAATCTCTAGATCTTATGCAAGTCCGGATCAAACTATCGGCTGAAGGATACTTTGTAGACGAGTTAGACGTGAGCACTTTTAAGTTCAGAGTATCAGAAAAAGAAGAAAGTGAAAGTCCATTCAATGGGGTCGACTTTAAAACTAGTTATAGCCAAATCGAAGGAGGTGAACGATGGCCCCCTCATGAACAGCAGATTGGAAAGGCGATGGTAGGACCCGGAAATTTTGCGTATGATGGTTATGACCTGAATTCGAACGAATTTTCAGTAGAAACGATGCTGTACTGGGAGATAGATCCAGAAAATATTGGTGAAGAATTCACGCTACAATTGGAAGCGATAGTAGGCGGACTATCAGAAGATGTACCGGCTACGATAGACATTCGTTTAGAGGGCGATGATGGATGATGAAGTTAAAGTAAAATTTAAAATAAATGCAAATCCCGAGTATGGAGGTTGGACATATACGAAAAGTGATTATTTACAATTTTATGTGACTGATATAGATGATGGTGGAGGTGGCGGAGGCTGTCCGTACATCTCGCCATGGAACAGAACCAAGTACAAACAAGAAAACAATCTATTGGTACAATCGGAATTCCAAAGTGGAGAAGTCACGGATTACTATAAACTAGATACAGATCTACAGCAAAAGAACGGTAACTACTCGATGAAGATAGGGTTGTTCGAGGGTTCTAAAGACTTTATCGATCAGATGAAACTTTACACTATAGATCACAAGGAAGGCTACAAAGTCGGTGTTACACCTGAAGGAGAGTACATGACCTACAAGGAGAGTGAAGCACCCGAAGGTGCTTTCAATTCGACAGGTGATGACGTACTCTCGATGATTGAAAATAAGGATGACGGAGAAAGGTTACAGATGAACGAAGGATCAGAAGTTATAATAGACTAGGGTGATAGATCGATGAGCAGATGGCAGTTCAACAAGTTGATACTTAGAAGTTCAGGATTCTCTTCTCATACTGAAGGATCACAGATAGGTATATTGGCTGATAAAACATCTCTTTATGTGAGCATAAAGGCTGATGGTAGTGAATGGAAGAATGTGACAGTAACACATCCGAGGAATAATCCACATGACTATGTGATACCTTTGGAAGATCAAATTACAGAATTGTTGTCTAAAGGACACGAACTCGATGACTTCAAAGTTAAGATAAGGAGTACTAAAGATCATTACATCGACTATGTTGGAATAGATAACTCAGCTCCTACAACAGTTCATGTACAGGAAGCTGATATACAGGAAACATTAAAGACTGATGTCGAAGGAAATACGAAGTATCTGAATAGAAGCCTGACTGAGGATGATAACGCAGTCATGCATCTAGTACCAGGTGAATCCTGCACAGTGAATTTTGATGTCCCCCATCAAATACCAGAATTAGAGGAAAGAGACTTCATATTGATGGCCAAAGGATTCTATACTAGGTACGAATAAAAAACTATATTCCTAAAAACCTCTTTTAATATATTTATAATATTTTTACAATTATATGTGATTTAATTAAAGGTAGAATAAGATAAAGAAAATTTAGAAAATGAATCTAATTATGGAGGGTTTTGCATAATTTACTATTATTCTGATACCTTTTTAAGATTGAAGGTATTTAAAATACTCAACCATTATTGAAATTCATCAAAAATATACCTATAAATTGTCAGACACAATTTAATTTCAATCTGATAGAAAGCTTCTTTCAGTAATGTTATGCATAAAAGAGAA
>CAZEXI010000036.1:0-20661 GCA_964516805.1 uncultured Thermoplasmata archaeon | reverse complement strand
TCTTCTGCAACAGTGGCGATACCACTAGCAGCTGCTACGCCTTGTCCTATACCGGATAATCCAGCTACGCCTACGGAAAGACCAGCACCAACACCGACAAGCCCGAGGAACATCTGGATATCAGCTGCCTCATCAACTAATCCTGATGAACCTAATAATCCACTGAATATCATCAATAATATAGCTATAAGCATACCATAGATGGCCTGAGTTTCTGGAAGTACGGAGAACACCATACCTCTGCCGAATATATCTTCTTTCTCAGCAACGCTTCCTATACCACTAGCAGCTGCAATACCCTGTCCTATACCGGACAATCCAGCTACACCGACAGCTAGACCTGCGCCAATTCCTATCAATCCAAGGCTGTAACCGGACATTCCTGCCATCATTGGTTTAGCTGAACCGCCTAGTAACCCAGAGAATACCATCAATAAGATTGCAACCAGCATACCGTATATAGCCTGTGTCTCTGGAAGTACGGAGAACACCATGCTTTTACCGAATAAGTCCTCTTTTTCTGCAACGCTGCCTATACCTGCACCAGCTGCGATACCCTGTCCTATACCGGATAATCCAGCTACACCGACAGCTAGGCCAGCACCGACTGAAATAACTGCTAATCCTAATCCTTTTGGACCAAGTAGATCAGAACTTATTTGTCCACCAAGTAAACCTGTGAAAACCATTATCAAAATACCGACCAATAAACCGTAGATGGCCTGGGTCTCGGGTAATACGGAGAACACCATACCTCTACCGAATAATTCTTCTTTCTCGCTGTAAGCGGCCATACTTCCTGAAGCGGCGATACCCTGACCGATAGCTGAAAGACCAGCTATGCCAACAGCCAGACCAACACCAACGGAAGCGATACCTACTGGAAGTGAAACAAAGCTACCTCCACCGATCACACCTGTAAATAATAACAATAATACTGCAGTCAGTAAACCGTAAATAGCTTGAGTTTGGGGTAAAGCTTGGAAAACAAGACATTTACCGAATTTATCAGGTTTCTCTGCTATGGTTCCTGCACCAGCAGCACCGGCTATACCTACACCAATTCCAGCGCCCATCCCGGCTATACCAACAGCTAGGCCAGCACCGAGTGCAGTAAGGTATGTACCTCTTTCATCTTTGACTGCTTTAACATTTAAAGTATCAGTGTAGTTTTTACCTTCTGAAGTGACGGTTACGTTGACATAATATGTTTTTTCGCTTTCATCACCTAATTTGAACTTATGTTCAACATTCATACCTGTTCCATTAGAACCGTCACCGAAGTCCCAATTAATAGAAGATACATTTTCAGGTACTCCCTCATTCATTTCAACTGATAAATTAAGACTGTTACCTTCATCTTTTGTAATATAAAGAGTTGTATTACTCCCTACATCTTCTCCATCAATAAGTATGTCGACTTTTCCCTGTTCTTGTGCCTGACCATTCGCTGCAGGTATCATTCCTACCATCAATACAAGAGCTATTAGCAGGATGAAGATGTAGCTTATCTTGACTTTGTTCCCTTTCGGTAATTTCATTCAATCACATCCTCTTCGAGTTCTGTATGTTCCCTTTCTGATTTAAATGGAGTAAAGGAAGAACCTCCACCTTCATAGAAATAACCAAAGAATTCAACATATTGTAACCTTAAAGAATGAACAAATGAACCCAATGCCTGAAGGACAGCATTAGCTAGATGTCCACCTATGATTATGAATAATCCTAATACGTAAAATGGTGCAGAACGAGTGATTATTCCAAAATAACCTAACACTCCTAAACCACCCATCAGTAGTACAACATATCCAGCTATTTTGAAAATCTTATTTTCATCTAAGAAACCTTTGATAGTGATGCCTGCTCCGACTGCTAATAAAATACCTGTTAAGAATATAGAGACTTCAGCAGCGGATATCAGGTCAGCTAACACATTAACTGTTAATGCTATACCGGATGTGGCAAGACCCAGGGCAAGGATCCTTGAAAATGAGAGGAAGTCACCTATAAACCCAGTCAGTTCAAAGAATGATAATCCTTTCGCCCTGACGACCATCAGTACTAGACCGATAGCTGATAATACCCCGGCAATGATATAGATAAAATTAGGAAAATTAAACCATCCAAACAACTTACCGGATAGTAATATGAAACCACCTGGCTGTAATGTCCACCAGGAAAGATTTTCAATTATTATGTTTTTGTAATGTCCTCTTTTCATATGTTCAACGAATTGAAGTAATATACCAACATTCAGGTAAAATAAGCCTATTACCAACGATATGATCAACAAGACAAGAGGTCCTTGTCCTTCCAATGTTTGTAATACTGCAATATCATTCAAGAATCCAAGTCCAATCCTACCCATAAGATTAGCATGAGAACCTTTCGTTGGACCAAGGTATCCACCTTGTAGTATACCAAAAATGACAGTAGACACCCCTGTAGCTAATAGCAAATAAGCAAAATCTCTTGTGCCTTTCTCAACTCTCCCAATACCCCTTAATAAGATTACAGAAGTCAGTATGATCAAAGCTCCGTAAATTGCATCTCCAAGCATCAATCCAAAGAATATAACGAAAGCTGGAGCAAGAATAAATGTAGGATCGATCTCGTCGTATCTTGGCGGAGCGAACATGTGGGTGAGCAGTTCAAAGGGCTGTATAAATTTAGGATTATCTAAGTGAGTAGGTACTTCATCAGGATTATCTGGTTCCTCTGCCATCACGGCAGCACAACCATCTGATTTTTCCTCTACTAATTTCTCCACCTTATCGACATCTTTCTTTGGCGCCCAACCTTTCAATACACTACTGGAATCTGTATTTCCAAATTTTTGAAGAATTTCCTTCTTCTCTCTGTGGAGATCTAGTTCTTCCTTCATTATATAATATTCCTTTTCGTGTTCCTCTTTTAATGCTTTTAATTCATCTAAGATATCATCTCTTCTATCTTTCAATTTTTTGATCTTAAGATTTAAATTTTCAATAGCCTTTTTAGGAGTTCCTTTTACGTCACCTAGATCAAAAGGTCTTACATCCCCCTGTCTTAATATACTTTCAAATTCATTTTCATCTCGGATAAAAGCTCCAGCAATCACAATATATTCTTCTTCATTCACTTGATGTATCTCATGGAATGAAGATTCAAGGTCGGATATCTGTTCTTTAAATTTATATGGATTTTTAGTCTTTCCAACTCTGATCACGGTATATTCAGATTCACCTATATGACATAGATCGATATCTATATCCTCAAGTAATCGAACGTTTTTTCTTAAAACATTCAACTCCTCTATTCTTTCTTCAGTTTTACTTAATTTATCATCTAAATTCAGTATATGTTCACCATGCCCTTTCATCAGTTCATCGATCTCTATCAATATGTCATTCAAATTTTTCTTTTCTCTTTTGAATTTTTTAGTTTCTATAGGATTGATGAACTCCTGAACTGTACTTCTCTCTTTACTCAATCGATCAAAAATATCTGTGATCCCAGAAAGTTTCATGTCGTATTCGGTCAATTTACTAATAATATCAGGTATTCCACCAGGTTCAATCAGATCAGTGACTTCACTATCTCTTTCTACATCTGATATTTCAGCAATTCCAGCTTCGTGTAAAGAATCGACTACATCATCCACATAATCGTCATGAATGATTATTGTAAGATCCCTCATCCTGGTTGGAAATATTATCGTTATACCTCCTTAACACGATCTATAACATGATCTACAGCATCGGAAAGCATCTTTTCGGTAGATTTTCTGATCTTTTCAGCCTCAGTTTCGCCTTCTTCTTTGATTTTTTCAGCCTCTTTTTCAGCTTCTTCTTTTACTTCTTTTTTCTTTTCATCGAGTTCTTTTTTCAAAGAGAAAATTTCGTCTTCTTTTTCTTGTTTAGCTTCATCTTTAGCCTCTTTGATCATCTCTTCAGCTTCTTTTTCTGCATCCTCGATTTTTTTCAAAGCTTCTTTTTCAGCTTTTTTTAGTTTTTCTATCTCTTTTTTTGGCACGTGAAGTCCTCCGGTTTTGAGAAAGTCAGATATATTTTTGCTGTATTACAATGATAGCAGGATAAAGAATAAAGATATAAGAGTTTTGGTTTTGATAAGCAGTGATTTAAGTACATGGCTAAATTGATGTCCTATTTTATTAAACTACAAATCCATAAAGTATATTTTAGTCAACAATAATTGAATATATATGTTTACAGAAGAGGATGGAGAAATTGCGGTGAGGGCTGCAAGAAAGATTATAGATGCATCGGTAAAAAATAAAAGTGAACCAGATATCGAATATCCGGAAAAATTCGATGAAAAGATGGGAGTTTTTGTGACAATTAATAAACATCCTTCTGATGACCTACGAGGATGTATCGGTTATCCAGAGCCGATCTTTAAATTAAAAGATGCTATAGAGAGAGCAGCAGACAATGCTACTCGAGATCCTCGTTTTTCAAATTTGAAAGAAGATGAGTTAGATGATATTGTAGTGGAGGTCACATTATTGACCCCTCCTGAAGAAATAGATTACGACGATCCTGATGAATTAGTAAATGAGATCAAATGTGGAGAAGATGGATTGATAGTTTCAAGAGGGCCATATAAAGGATTATTACTTCCACAGGTACCAGTTGATCAGGGTTGGGACGAGGAATCGTTCATAAGTCATACCTGCAGGAAAGCGGGTCTAAGTATGAATGAATGGAAAAGCGGTAATTGTAAAGTAGAGAAATTCAAAGGAGAGATATATGCAGAAAAGAAACCACGCGGTGACGTGGTGAAGAGGGAGATAAAATGATAATCAAAGGAAGTGCGTTTGTAAACGGCGATATAAACAGATGTTATATAGGGATAGAAGATGGAAAGATAGATTTCATCAAAAAATCTTTAAAAACTAACGAACCCGTTAGAAAATATGATGGAGTATTATTACCTGGAGGTATAGATATACATGTTCATTTTAGAGAACCCGGTATGACGCACAAAGAAGATTTTTACACTGGTTCTCTTAGTGCTGCTTTTGGTGGCATAACCACATTTGCAGATATGCCCAATACAAAACCACCTACCGATTCAGTTCAAAGGTTGAAAGAAAAAATAAAATTGGCTAAAGAGAAGTCAGTTGTGGATTTTGGTATCTATGGATTGTTGAATGAGAACGCTGAAAAGATGATAGAGTATACAGACCTCTTCAAAGTTTATCTTTCTTCAAGCACTCAGATAAACAGCAGTAATTTTGAAAAAGGTTTAGAGGCAGTTTACCAAAATGGTGGAAAAGTATCTTTTCACTGTGAGAAAGAGGATATGTTCGGCCCTCAAGGAAGTAATCTAGTAGAGCATAATACAAAACACAGGCCTCCGGATAGTGAGATAGAAGCGATAAAAAGCCTTTCAGATCACCCTGAAGGAGATAAGCATGTTTGTCACATATCCACAAAAGAGGGGCTTACTGAAGCTGAAAATAGAGGTTTTTCAACTGAAGTAACTCCTCATCATCTTTATCTAAACCAAGAAGTTCTATTAGATTCACTAGGTAAAGTAAATCCGCCGTTGAGGGACCAGATAGATCAGATGTCTATCTGGGAATCTTTTGAGAGAGGAGAGGTAGATATACTAGCCAGCGATCATGCCCCACATACTAAGGAAGAGAAGAGAGGTTTTGAGGATGCACCTTCTGGGATTCCTGGTGTGGAAACGATGTACCCGTTATTGCTCAACTCAGTTGCAGTAGGTGAGATATCTCTCTCAACAGTTGTCGAGAAGATAGCCGAAAATCCTGCTGAAAGATTGGGAGTTAGAAAAGGTAAAATAGAAGAAGGCTATGATGCGGATCTTATAAACATTGATTTTAGAAATATAGAAGAGATAGATATTGATAGATTGCATTCAAAAGCTGGTTGGAGTCCTTTCGAGGGATTCAACGGTATATTCCCCCTAAACGTTATATCTAATGGGGAATTGATAATCGAAGAACGCGAATTTGTTGGAAGCAAAGGTAGAGGAAAATACATTTACGAATAGAGTTGTGATAGTGTGAAAAAAAGTACATATGTAGAAGAACTAAAGGAAGGTAAGGAAATAAAGGATAAGTTCGCTGTGAAAGAAAAGATGTCGCCAAAAGAGTACTCAAAAGGTTGGTATTTTAAATTGGTTGTAGGCGATAAAACCGGAAAGATACCACTTATTTACTGGGGCGGAGCTGAAGAAGATGTTATCCGTTCAGTTTACAGGGGTATAAAGGTTGGCGATGTTATAGAGATAAACGGATTGGTATCTAGTTATAAAGGCGAACTTCAGATCTCTATTAATGAACAGGAGATGCATGGAATATATAAATTAGAAGAAGAGGAGTATGATCCTGAGGATTACATGCCGAGATCTGAAAAGGATATCGATGGAATGTTTGCTGAATTACTAGATCTGGCCAAATCTATACAAAGTGAAGATCTTTATGAACTGATCGCATCTTTTTTGAAGGACGGAGAATTTGTTAAAGCATTCAAAAGAGCACCCTACAGTAAGAGATATAATAATAATTACATAGGCGGTTTGTTAGAACATACTTTATCTGATACTCAGATGGCGGAAAAAGTAGCGGAGATGTATGAGCAGGTCGACAGAGATTTACTAGTAGCATCGGCGATCATACATGATTTTGGAAAGATAGCTGAATATGAAACCACGACATCTATAGAGCTAACCAGAGAAGCCCAATTAGTTGGACACACGGTCATGTGTGAGAGGATGATAAGCGATAGGGTCAAGGAGATGGATGATTTTCCTGAAGAGTTAGCTTTGAAGTTAAAGCATATAGTCCTGTCTCATCACGGTGATTATGAGTGGGGTAGTCCTAGAAGTCCACGTTTAGAGGAAGCTGTCGCACTTCACCATATAGATCTTCTAAATGTAAGATTGAGCGGTTTTATTCAAGCAAAAGAAGAACTTGAACCTGATGATGAAGAGATGATATATGTCTCTAAGGAAGGGGTCAAAAGGCCAATATTTAACAGATAAAATATAAATAAAAACCTTTTTTTAATATTCGAAGGGTTTTTAAAGGGAAATGTATGTGATGTAGTGGAGTTATTTAAAGCGAAGAGTGATAAATATGGATGGATTGAAAATTGAAAACGTTGTAGCATCCTCGTCTATGGGTAAGGAACTGGACCTTGATGAGGTATCAAGAGCTTTAGAAGAATCAGAATATGATCCTGATAAATTTCCGGGACTAGTTTACAGGATAAGCGAGCCAAAAACTGCTATCTTGCTATTCACAAGTGGTAAAGTAGTTTGTACTGGAGGTCAAACTGTTGATGATGCTAAAACCAGTGTTAATAAAATGAAGAAGTTATTGAATGATAACGGTATAGAAACTGCTGAAAATGTTGAAACCACGGTTCAAAATATCGTGGCATCTTACGAATTAGGCATAGATTTAAATCTTAATTCTGTAGCTATCACGCTGGGGTTAGAAAGAGTAGAATATGAACCAGAACAGTTCCCAGGATTGGTGTACAGGTTGAGAGATTCACCAGTTGTTCTGCTTCTTTTTGGTTCTGGAAAGATGGTCTGTACTGGTGGTAAAGTCATCGGCGATCTTGAAGAAGCTGTTGACCATATAAAAGATGAACTGAAAGGCGCTGGTTTGATGCATTAAAAAGAATTTCCAACTTTTTTTCTTTTTTAGGCTAAAGTTTAATATAGAGTTTATTTTAAGGATGAATTGAGATGGAAGAATTAGAATGTCCCAAATGTGGTGCAGAAATACCCGAAGAGGCTGATGAATGTCCTGAATGCGGTGCAGACATCGAAGAAGAAAAGATGCTTAAGAAGATGGAAGAGACTCTGGACATGATCGATGATGATACTTATGAGATCAAGGGAGGAGATTCTTCAGCTATAATTGATAGATTGAAAGATCTATCTCCTAAGAGAGTTGTAGATGAAGAGGAATATGAAGAAGTAATAACATATGAATGTCCTATTTGCGGTACTGAAGTAGATGAAGATGCTGAAGAATGTCCAGGTTGCGGCGCTATATTTGAGTGAAATATTCAAAAATTAATAATACTATATTTTCTTTAATTTTTATATGTTCAAAACAAGAGTACTTTCGGATTTTAACCAATCTGAAGTAGAGATCATGATGGATAAGATGGGGGTCGAGCCTGCAGGTATAGATATAATGAAACCCAAATCTGTATATAGGTTGATTTACGCCGAGGGATTGGACCCAAGGGCTGCAAATATAGTGAAACAAGAATTTTTATCAGCCGGTGGTGAAGCAGCCTTATCATGGGAGGCTTTGAATCTATCTGAAAAAGAGAGTAAAATAATGATGATGGGTACACTATCACACTATAGAAGAACATGTAAAAAATTAAGGATGCAGCCGTTTGACTTGGATAAATTAGCTGATGAGGTACAGGATTCAATAAGATATTATGATGAACCAAGAGAACTTCCATGGCACCCAGATAGCTGTCAAGTAATGGGTATTCTGAACATCACTCCAGATTCATTCTATGATGGAGGAGAATATGATGCAGTTGATAAAGCTGTGGAGAGAGCTGTAGAGATGGAAAAAAAGGGAGCTGATATTATAGATATAGGCGGAGAAAGTACTAGGCCTGGAAGTGAAAGAGTTTCTCTTGAGGAGGAAAAAGAGCGAGTTCTACCAGTTATAGAAGAGGTGTCAAAAAAAGTAGATTCTCTTATCTCTATAGATACTTACAAACCTGAAATAGCTGAATCGGCAGTTGATTCTGGTGCAGACATAGTTAATGACATTTTTGGACTCAGGAAAGAGGGTATGGCTGAAAAAATTGCAGAACTGGATGTACCAGTTATAATAATGCATATGCAGGGAACACCAAGAAACATGCAGAAAAATCCTGAATATGATGACGTGATAAATGACATAAGTGAATTCTTTGTAGAAAGGATCAAACATGCAGAAGAATCTGGAATTAAGAAAGAAAATATCATTTTGGATCCAGGGATAGGATTTGGTAAGAAATTAGAGCATAATTTAGAGATATTAAAAAGATTAGATGAGTTCAATTCACTCGGACATCCAGTACTTCTAGGTGCTTCAAGGAAGAGTTTTTTGAAAGGTGTTTTGGATAAAGAAGTAGATGAAAGGTTGTATGGCTCATTGGCAGTTGCAGCCGATGCTGTTGGTAAAGACGTTTCGATACTAAGAGCACACGATGTTGAAGAAACTGTAGATGTAGTTAGGACAATAGAAGCTGTTAAAGGGGCTTATAATTAGAATAAAATCGATTTAAATTATCTCTTCCATGACCTGAACCTTGTATTTACCATCGCTATTATCTATTACCAAGTAATACTCACCAGAAGGGATGATGTCATCACCTTTTAAGGAATAACTTCTTCCAGCCTTTCCGCTGCTTTCTATCCGTAAACTAAGCTTGCTGATAAGTTTATCTGTACTAGATTCGTATATTTTTACAGTTAAACTTGGATCGTTAGATGAAGGGGAATATTTGATCAATTTGATTTCACCCTCATCTTTCACTTTGAAAGTATCTGTAGTCATTTCTCCTGAATAGCCTTCGGTTTCAAAGTAAATATCTCTAGTAAAAAAGCTGTAGGAATACCATAACCCAGCTGATAGGAGTAACATGATTATTACAAGAATTATCATGCCTCTCTTTGTAGACAAGAATATCGATCTTGGTTTTGATTTTTCCTGAGGTAATCTTCCGGTCCTACAGTTGTAGCAAACAAATTCGTCCTTATTGAAAGATTTACCATCAGGGTAATTAAAGCTTGATGTTGTTGAGTATTTTCCAATACCTATGGATGAGAATTCTTTATACTGTTCTGATGGATGTCCTGAACATACCTCTTTACCACAAGTCTGGCAGGTCAAACTATCTGTAAACAGTAGTTTTTTGCCACATATGTCACATCTTTTTAGTAACACAAGAAATCATTAAAGAATGATGAGATAAAATTTTAATGGTATTTTTGAATAGATATATAGCAAATATAAAAACACGATAAGTAATGTTTTAATTTAGTGAAATGGAAGAAGTTATAGTAGTATATAGTACAAATCCATTTATAGCAGGAATTCTTTAATTGGATTTGTAGCAAATAATACAAAAACATCGTGATATGATGATAACGCTCGTATTAGCTGATTGTGAGATGAAAGTAAGTCCTGAACATATCGATAAGTCAAGGTCTAGAACTGATCTGGTTCATTTTTCTCTTTTACTGGCTCAGGACTCGGAGTTGGCTGAAGAACGAGAACTTAGAACTATCGTTCATACAAGAGAGAACAAAGTCTATCAGTTTGAAGCTGATATCGAAATACCCTCTAAATTGGAGGATTTTGAAGAGATGCTGGTAAAATCATATCATGGTGACCTTCCAAAAGGTATAATATATTCTGAAGAAACATTGATGGAAGCGTTAGAAGGAGAATACGGAGAAAAAATTGTACTCAGTCCTAAAGGTAAAAGGATAGATCCAATCGAGATGTTTTCTAGAGATAAAGATTACATAATAATAATCGGTGGATTTTCAGAGGGTGATTTTGTAAGCCCAGTTTACGAATGGTCCGATAAAACTGTATCACTCTCCGACAGATTTATGAAGCCATGGACAACCACTGCTGAGATGCTGGTGGGTTATAGGTATTGCTCACTCGAATAATTTTGCTACATTGGTGTCGAATGGAACACCCATGGTATCGGAAACAGGTTTACATTTACTTCTAGTAAGAAAAGCTATAGGCCTGTAATCAGTTTCAGAGAATGATTCCCAGTTAGCCATCCCCTTTGCTATGATCATATCTGCATTTTCTAATTTATCTTTTAATTTCTCGGGGATCAAATCAAAGTTTACACCAACTGCATATCCTCCAGTGGTTTCTAACTGATCAGCGGTCTTATCTATATTATATTCTTTAGCATCTTTCATTGTAGCGTCTGTTAAAATTGGAACATCTTTAACAACAACAGTTAAGTGAACATCATATTCTTTTATCTTCTTTAAAAGCACGGTATCAAAAACGATCTCTCCTGCATTATCTGTAAAATATAGTATACTTTTACTTTCTTTTAATATTCTTTCTATCTCATCAGTATCATCGTGACCAAAGCCTTCATCGATTATCTTTTTGAATTCATTCATAAGGTAATCGGGAGAGCTGATGTCATCACGGTAACCAAAGTCCATCACATTACCTGCTATAGAAACCAGCACTGCTTCTCTAAAACCGCCTTTATTTACTAAGTTTTTGGCTTTTGTGAGAAGTTTCTCGGCAGTTTTGTTGCTTTTATATTTAAGTTCCTTATAAGGATCATCAGTCTCTAAAATATCATATACTCTTCTGTGTACTTTGGTTGAGATCTCCGCAGAAACTGCACTCTCATCAAAATTATCATTCAATATGCTCAGAGCGGCCTTTACGACTTCTTTTTCCTTATTTTTATTAACTAATCTTGCTTCGTATATACTCCTTTTAAGAAGACAGGGAACACACTCTGAATGGATCTTCAATTTATAACTCTCCGCTAGCTAGTTTCTTATTAATCTCTTCTGACTGCATATGTCCTTCTACGGTGATATCAACTTTATCTGCTTCGAGTCCATCGATCTGTGAAAGATTCTTTTTGATCTGTACAGCTAATTGAACTCCCATTGGACAAAAAGGACTTGTGGGAGTGAATGTCAAACTAACTGAGTTATCTTCTATCTCTAGGTCAGAGATCAAACCCATATCGTAAACATCAGTTCCTGTGTGTGGATCTACTACATTTTTTAATCCTTCTATTACTTCTTCTTTGGTGGGCATGTTTTCACGTTTTTACAATGAGAAAGAGGATGTATATAAACAACAGGGTTATAACCATGGATTATTAATCAACCGAAGCGTTTAATATACCCTATTATTACTGTTTTTGTTAATATGTATAACTCCGATGATGTTCAGAGTCAGATAGCAGAACAACGTTTCAAGATAACAAGAGTTGGTGTTACAGGGGTTAAGAAACCTATAACTGTAAGAAGACCTTGGGGAGATGTAACTTTGAATGCTGAGATAGACGTTTACGTTGATCTTCCATCAGACCAGAAAGGTTCTCACATGTCTAGGAATGTTGAAGTGACTGGAGAAGTGGTAGATAATAGTGTGAGAGAACCTGTTGAAGGTCTGGAAAATTTGACAGCAGAGATGTGTAAATTGCTTCTTGAAAGACACGAGTATGCTTCTTATTCTGAAGTTGATATAAATGCAGATTATTTCCTCGAAAGAGAATCTCCACAAGGTAGGTCAAGTCTTGAAAATTATGAGATCAGGGCGAAAACAGAAGCTTACAGAGACGGGGAAACTAGGAAATATATTGGAGTTACAGCAGTTGGATTGAACGCTTGTCCATGTGCCATGGAAAGTGTAAAGAGTAAGTACATCGAGAAATATCCAGGAGTTGAGGAGGCACTTGAAAAGATACCGACTATAACTCATAATCAAAGAAATAAAAGTACCATTATGATCGAAGTACCTAATGACGAAGAGATCGAAGTGAACGACCTGATTGATATAATAGAATCTTCGTTATCATCACCCACTCATGAGATATTAAAAAGAGATGATGAGGCTGATGTTGTTATTCAGGCACATGAGAATCCAAAATTTGTAGAAGACGTTGTTAGAGATATGCTTTCTAGGATATTGAAAAAATACTCACATTTCCCTGATTCAACACACATAGATGTGAAAAGTGAAAGCGAAGAATCGATACATAAACACAATGCTTTTGCAGAAAGGATAACTACTTTTGGTGAACTAAGAGAGTAATTTATTTCTCAGCTCTCAGTTCATAGATAGCTCCTGATTTTATCTCCTTCTCTTCAGCTTTGTCCATAAGCTCTTTCAATCTTTCTTTGAAAGCATTCTTTAGATAATCTTCTTCTATTTTGTTTATATCTTCTAATATGCTTTCCTCGTGCTCTTTAAATAGATCTAAAGGCCAAGGTACTTCTTCTAAAAGTATTGAGTTATCTGTCTCTTTGAAGCCGATAGATAATAATTCATCACTCAAGGTTTCAGGAGAATATTCTACTAGATGTCCTTTACCTAGAAGCTCAGAGAGAGAATTTTCCAATCTCCAGAGATCGACCTGTATTTCATCACATGGGACTGGGCACCTTTCTTCGTCGAAGGGATAATAGTCTATTATTACAAGCATTCCATCTGTTTTCAGTACTCTTTTGAATTCTCTTAGTACGGGTGAAATAAACAAGCTTTTTGTTTGTGATAGGGCGCTGACCAAGAAGTTACATACAACGTAATCGAAAGATTCATCATCTATACACGATAGATTAGACAGGTCTGCGGTCAAGAATTGTGAGTTCTTTGTTTCTTTTCGACAATCCTGTTGCCATTCTTTGTTAACATCTACTGATATGACTTCTGCGCCCCAGTTTTCCAGGTATTTTGTCATACCACATGCTCCTGTTCCTGCATCTAAAACCTTCTTTCCCTCAAGATCAAGACCTTTTAACTTTTCCATGGATTGCTTTAAGGTGTAAAAAATATATTAATCCATCGGAAAATGGATTTAGGAACAAAGAATTTTTTAAATATAATCCTTTTATTTCTAATTAAAACCATAATCCTTATATCACAATCCTTATATTTCGTAATGAATTACTAATCGAACTCAAGGGGACAATTACCATGCTAAACGCTGAAATCGAATCTAGAATATTAAAGGATCTTGTAGATATAGTAGGAACGATTGTTGATGAAGTTAAGATCAATCTCAAAGAAGATGGATTATCTCTTAAGGCAGTAGACCCTGCTCACGTTGCAATGGTTGAATTAAATCTGTCAAAAGATGCATTTAACAGTTTTGAAGCAAGTCAAACGGAGATTGGTTTGAATCTGAATAAAATGGACCAATTTTTGAAGTTGACAGGATCAAATGATTTGGTATCCATTCAGCATATTGAAGAGGAAAATAGATTACTTTTAGAAGTAGATAACATCACTCAAAAGATGCCGTTGCTGGATACTGCTGGTATGACTGATCCAAGTGTACCTACATTGGACTTACCTATCAGTTTAAAGATAGAAGGCAAGCATCTATTGAAAGGTGTCAAAGCTTCTCAGAATATATCTGATCATATAGCAATAACAGCCAATCCAGAGGGATTCGAAATATTTTCAGAGGAAGACGAAGATATGGTAAGATTAAAACTTACTGAAGATGATCTTGTAGAATTGAACGCTAAACAGGAAGTAAGATCATTGTTCGCACTAGACTACTTCTCCAGTATGATAAAATGTGTGAGCAGTGATACTCCATTGAATATCGAACTAGGAGCTGATTATCCTATCAAGATTCAGTTTGATTTTGCTGATGGGGATGGAAACGTGAGATATCTTCTGGCTCCTAGAATAGAGAGCTCATAAACATCTTTTTAATAATTTCCTTTTTTATGTATTATAGAGGGAAACTTAAAAATAATATGGGTTGCATAAAGTATCACTATGGGACCTGAAATTGGAATATTATTAATAGTAGCAGGAATAGCTTTGATAATAATTGAAGCAGTGGAACCAGGATTTTTTATAGCTATACCCGGGGCAGTATTGATAGTAGTTGGTATTATACAGAGTGTTTATCCTGAATTTTTAGTTTCAATTTATACCCCTATAATAGTAGCAGTAGTCGTTTTAATATTGACCTTTGGCTCTTTAAAGTTTTATCAGAAAATTTCACCACCTAGTAAACCTACAACGACGATGAGTTCTTCTTTAGAAGGACGAGTAGGAAAGGTGATCAAGGCCATAAAACCTGACGAGATAACAGGAAAAGTCAAGATAGAGAATCAGATGTGGAGCGCGACATCTGAAGAAGAAGTTATCGAAGAAGGAAAAAAAGTGATAGTGGTGGAAGGAAAAGGAGTTCATTTGTTAGTTAAAGAAAAGAAAGAATAAATAAGGAGGTAAGGAAAAAATGAGTATTGAATTGATAGCGATATTAGTTGTTCTAATCGTGGCTGTTGCATTCGTCGCTGGTAGAGCAGCATTTTGGATAATTCAGCCATACGAACAAGGTATCTATATTAGACTAGGTAACTTTCAGCGTACTTTGGACCCAGGTGTAAACATAGTACCACCATTTATATCTCAGGTTATCAAAATAGACCTGAGAACACAGGTATTGGATGTGCCAAGACAGGAAGTGATCACAAAAGATAACTCACCAACAAACGTGGATGCTATCATCTACATAAAAGTGGTAGATGTTTCTAAGGCATATTTTGAAGTGACTAACTACAAAGCTGCAACGATAAATCTAGCTCAAACCACATTGAGATCGATCATAGGTGATATGGAGCTGGATGAAATCCTTTACAACAGAGAGAGGATAAACACCCATCTTAGACAGGTATTAGACGAAGCAACGGATGCTTGGGGTGTAAGAGTTGAATCAGTTGAGATCAGAGAAGTAGATCCTGTAGATCAGGTCAAAGATGCGATGGAAGAACAGACAGCAGCAGAAAGGCAAAGAAGAGCAGCCATCTTAAGAGCTGACGGCCAAAAGAGATCAGCCATCTTAGAAGCTGAAGGTAATAGAAGATCTAAGATCCTAAACGCTGAAGGTAATAGGCAAAGTAAGATACTCAATGCAGAAGGTACTAGGATGGCCAAGATACTAGAAGCACAGGGTGAAGGTCAAAGATTACGTGTACTTTCATTGGGTGCAAACACATTGGACGAGAAAGCTATGACATATCTGTCTTTAAATACATTACAGAACATGGCTGATGGACAGGCAACAAAGATACTGTTCCCATTTGAGGTTTCAAAACTTATGGAAGGTGCTTCTAACTACTTGGGTGCATCTAGAGAAGTACCTAGCAGAGAACCACAAGATATAGGAGACTTAGAAGATATTATCGGTAAAGCTGACGATATACTAGGAGATATACCGGGTAGGTCAGAGATGAAAGAGAAGATAGACCAGATAGAGAAGGCTGTGAAGGAAGAAGAAGAGAGAGGACGTGAAGAAATCCGTGAAGAGGCAGAAAAAGATGCTAAGGAAGTGTTAGAAGAAGTTTCAGAGAACGTTGAAGGCTGGGATGAAAGCATAGTTGGAGTCGGTGAGGAACAGAAATCTGAGGAAAAAGAGAACGAAGAAGAATAAGTCAAAAACCCTTTCATTATTTTTAATTATCTAAATACATTTATAGCAATGAAAAATCTTTTATAACATATATGAATAACTATTCATATGAATGATGATTTATTTAAATGTCTTGTAAATGGAAATCGAAGGAAAATATTGTACTGTATTGGTAGAGATGCTAAATCAGTTGATACCATCTGCAAATGTTTGGACCTTGAACAATCTCTTGTAAGCCATCATCTAAAGAAATTAAGAGATTGTGGATTGGTTAATAAAAAAAGAAAAGGTAAAAAAATATATTATAAAGTAGCAGATGAAGAGATAATTGAACTTTTGCAAGCTGCTTCAAAACTTGGAGATGAGCTGGAGGCCTGCTGATGTCTGAGGAACACAGTTTACATTTTTTCGAGAAGTATCTCACAGTTTGGGTGGCATTATGTATAATGATAGGATTAGCTTTAGGTCAATTGTTTCCAGGATTAAGAGAATTCTTCAATAACATGACTTACTATCAGGTTTCATTACCCATAGCTGTTTTATTATTCTTCATGATTTATCCTATAATGGTCCAGATAGATTTTAAAAAAGTGATCAAAGCAGGAAAGAGTCCCAAACCTGTTGGATTGACTTTGTTTGTAAACTGGGCTATAAAACCATTCACTATGGCTTTATTTGCATGGATATTCATGCAGAAAGTATTTGCTCCTTATATATCATCTGGCATGGCTTCTGAATATCAAGCAGGTATGATTCTTTTAGGTGTTGCACCATGTACTGCAATGGTACTCGTTTGGAGTTATTTATCAGAGGGTAATATGGGACATACTTTAGTCATGGTTGCAATAAATTCTTTGACAATGTTAGTTTTATATGGACCACTAGCAGGACTACTTCTAGATGTTAGTGCTATACCAGTTCCGTGGGAAACGATAGCGTTTTCAGTCAGTATATACGTTGGATTACCATTATTAGCAGGTTACCTATCGAGGAAAAAACTATTGAATAATAAAGGGAAAAAATGGTTTGAAGAGAAGTTTGCTAAGCACTTACATTATGTTTCTATTATAGCTTTATTGACCACATTGATTGTACTCTTCAATTTTCAAGGTAATGTTATTTTGAATCAACCTTTAATAATAGGTATGATCGCTGTGCCTTTATTGATACAAATCTTTGTGATTTTCGGTTTGACTTATGTCAGCGCTAATAAAATAGGCTTAGATTATGAAGATGCGGCACCGAGTGCACAGATAGGTGCAAGCAATCATTTTGAGGTCGCTATAGCAGTTGCTACTGTACTTTTTGGGTTAAACAGTGGTGCTGCTTTAGCAACCGTTGTAGGAGTCTTAATAGAAGTTCCGGTTATGCTTACTTTGGTTAAAATAAGTCTGAAAACAAGAGGATGGTTTTGATGAAAACACTCCTGATCTCAGATATCCATGGTAATTACGAAGCACTGATAAAGGTGATCGATTTAGATAACTGGGATAAGATATACTGTATGGGTGATATCGTAGATTATGGACCTTCAAATCAGGAATGTATAGATTTGATTCAGGAAAAAGCGGATATGGTCGTCAGAGGAAACCATGATAACGCTGTTGGTTTGGGTGTGGATTGTGGTTGTGGATATGAAATTAAAGATCTTTCTGAAGAAGTAAGAAAGATAACTGTAAAAGATGTTAGAAACGAATCTAAAGAATATTTGGGCAATCTTCCGATCATTAAAGAAGAGAAAAAACATTATTTAACTCATGCTTCAATCGGCGGCCTATTCAAATATCTAAAACCTGATACACCTAGAGATGAATTTGAAGAATTTAAAAATATCGGCCAGAATTTAGTATTTCTAGGACATACACATATACAAATGGATAGAGAGATCTATGGTAAAAGGTTTGTAAACCCAGGTAGTTTAGGTCAACCTAGGGATGGTGATACAAAGGCAGCTTATGCTGTGTTGGAAGATGGTGAAGTAGAATTTCATAGGATTGAATATGATCTAGAATCTGTAATAGAAAAGATGAAAGAAAAAGATTATCCTGAAAGAGCCATAAGGATATTGAGAGAAGGAAAAATTGTACCGTGATTAAGAATTAAAAAAAGAAGTAAAGAGTTAGTCGATTATTTTATCGACTATCTCACCAGCGCGACCAACATATTTCTCAGGTTTGAAGACCACGTCAAGCTCTTCCTTGGTAGTAGTTTCTATGACTTCTTCGTTTTCTTTCAAAACTTCTTTCAATGGTCTTTCTTCCGCTCTTGCTATCATCGCAGCTTCTCTGATCAACTCATGTGCATCCTGTCGGCTCATTCCTTTATTGGCCAAATGCATCATGACAGCTTCACCCATTACTAGACCATCACTCATATCGATATTTTTACGCATGTTTTCTGGGAATACTTCTACATTTCTGAATAATTTTTCAGATTTGACCAATATATCATCTATCAGGACCAAAGAGTGTGAAAGTGTTATTCTCTCTGAAGATGAGTTGCTCAGATCCCTTTCATGCCATAGAACCATGTTCTCGAAAGTTGGCTGGACAAATCCTCTTAAAGTTCTAGCTAATCCGCTTATATTCTCTGCTAGAATCGGATTTTTCTTATGAGCCATCGTTGAACTCCCAACCTGTTTTTCAGTATCGAACGCTTCTGCAGCTTCCATTATTTCGGGTCTCTGCAGGTTTCTTATCTCAGTAGCGAATTTTTGTAATGAAGCTGATATGTTAGCAACCAAAGAGATCAGTTCTGCATATCTATCCCTTCCTATTATCTGACCTGTCGCTTCTTCGATACCAAGACCTAAATCATCCATCACTAATTCCTGTATCTTTTCAGCATGTTCTCCCAGAGCAGCACCAGTTCCGACAGCTCCGCTCATCTTTCCTACCGTTACTCTATTTTCAGCCTGTTCTAAGCGTTGTATGTGCCTGTCTATTTCAGAGGTATAAGCAGCAAGCTTCAAACCAAAAGTCATCGGTACAGCATGCTGACCGTGAGTTCTACCGATCATGACTGTGTCTCTATGTTCTTTTGCTCTATCAGCTAGGGTTGAACGAAGATCCCTTAAATCTTCCTTGATTATCTTGATAGCTTCTTTCAATTGAAGTGCCATACCGGTATCGATGATATCATTAGAAGTAGCACCTAGATGAATGTATTTCTCTGCTTCACCACAGTGCCTTCCTAGAACTCGGACCAAAGCCATGATGTCATGTTTTGTTTCTTCTTTTTCTACTCTCTCTACCTCTTCCCAGTCTACTTTATCAGTATTTGCATTTTTAGATATGGTTTCAGCTGCTTCTTTTGGTATATTACCTACTTCTGCATGAGCTCTAGCTAGCGCAGCTTCAACTTCCAGTAATTTTCTCGTTTTGTTCTCTTTACTGAGAACACTCTTCATTTCTTCTCTGCCGTATCTGTAATCGAGTGGACAAACTAACATTTTATTCCTCTATTCGATACCCATAGCTTCATTAGTACGATTTATACTTTTCATCTTGTCTTCTTCAATTTCCATCATAGCCCTTATAGCATCTACATTTTCAGGAACTATATCACTCTCTTGATGAATAGCCTGATAATAGTATAATGTTTTGTCTTCTACTTTTACAGAATCGTCCCATACTGCTATTTCATTCAGGTCTCCTCTTGTATTGTTTCTATCTTTGGCCCATTCCATTATTTTAGCTGTAGAATCTACTCCTTGAGATGCGTTAAAGAACTTGATTCTAGGTGTTTTGTTCCATATATCTAAGATTTCATCAGTATCAACATGCTCTTTTAGATTGACTATAATGCTGTGTAAATGCATAATAGTGGTAGGTACCTTAACAGCTGTCGTCTGAATATTGATCTCTGGAACGACGCTTTGTACATCTGGACCGTGGTGTGAAGGGATGTTCAAGACAGGATTTATAGAGTTGATCGGTCCACGACTCGTATCCCAAGGATCTGCTCCCCTTCTTATCATAACAGCCTTTACGCTTTCCATTCCGATATCCCTGTATAAAGGATACAATGTCCTTAGAAGACCTGTTGTATTACATGATACTACTCTCAGATAATCCTTTCCTAATGCATCTTCATAGTTTGCCATAGAATTGAATGAAAAGCCTGTGAGTTCATGCGATTCACCACCCTGCCAAAGAGCTTTAACTCCAGCTTCTTCATAACGTGGCTTGTAACCTGCATTTTTAGGTGTTCCGTCCACGATTATTTCAGCCTCTTCTAAAAGATCATCCAAATCACCTTCAACAGGGATGTCTTTTTTATCAAAATCATCTAAGTATTTATCCGAAGCTGCGTAGAAATTAAAACCTTTTTCTACAGCAAGTTCTGCTTCATAGGTAGGACTTCTTTTTGCCACTCCAACTATCTCCATATCGTCTTGGAGCTCAACAGCATCTGCCACTCTTTTTCCAACGGTTCCATATCCATTGATTCCAACTTTGATCGTCATATTTTCCCCATTTGG